>JANMLJ010000643.1:0-6047 GCA_031372465.1 Chitinophagaceae bacterium
GTTAATTGTTTCTCCTGCACCGGACTTACTTTACCAGACGGGTAAAGAATAATTACCTCTACTCCATCCACTTCATAAAAACCATTAGCCACTGCTCCCCCGGTATCACCAGAAGTAGCAACCAACACCGTCACTTTTCTGGCATCATCTTTTACAAAATGACCCAAACAACGACTCATAAAACGCGCCCCGATATCTTTAAAAGCGAGAGTAGGTCCATGAAATAATTCAAGTGAAGATATCCGGTCATTTACTTTCACTAAAGGAATTGGAAAGCTGACCGTTTCTGTTACTATTTGAAAAAGTTTATCTGCTGGTATGGTGTCTCCGACATAAGGCAGGATAACACGAAAGGCAATCTCTTCATTGGAAAAGCTGTTGATTTCATCGATCAGTTTTTTTTCAATAAATGGAATCTTCTCAGGGAAGTATAACCCTTTATCAGGAGCCTGCCCTTTAATGGTTGCTTCTTTGAAATCAACAACCGCTGCTTGTTTGCTGGTGCTATAATATTTCAACGCCTTTCTTATTAATAGTGGTTACATAGGTATTATACTCAATTCCTATTCTGTTATAAACATCTTTCATTACGGCTTCTACATCCTGTGCAATCCTTTCGTTTTTACTCAACATAAATATGGATGGCCCCGAACCTGAAATACCTCCACCCAGTGCACCAGCTTCCTTGCAGTTAGCTTTTACTTCATGAAAACCGGGTATCAGTATACTTCGTATTGGTTCAATAATTACATCTTCCATTGAACGCCCGATAAGATTGGCATCATTTTTCATAAACCCGGCAATAAGTCCTGCTATGTTGCCCCACTGTTTGATGGCATCTTTTAATAAAACCTGTTGCCGTAAAATCTGGCGGGCATCTGAAGTGCGCACTTCAATTTGCGGATGCACGACGGTAACATACAAGTCAGGAGAAGGAATAGCAATAATATCAAGCGGATGAATAGACCGTATCAAACTGACGCCACCCAAAATACAGGGAGCAATATTATCAGCATGTTTAACTCCTGAAGCCAGCTTTTCTCCATTCATGGCAAATTGTACCACTTCGTCTGTCGAAAAAATATTCCCCAATAAATGATTGGCGGCTACTGCAGCTCCGGCAGCGCTTGCGGCACTGGAACCAATTCCACTGCCCGGTTTGATATGTTTTTCGATAGTGATCTCAAACCCGATTTCATTATTCATTCTTTCCATTATAGAAAGTAACACGACACCTGCAACATTTTTTTCGGGTTCGGTGGGTAAATTAAACCGGTCTTTATTAAGAATGATTACGCGGGGTTCATCCAGCAATGTCAATTCCATTACATCGTATGGCTCACTTAATGCCAGGCCCAGTATGTCAAACCCGCAAACAAGATTTGCCACCGTACCGGGACTGTGAATTTTAACTTTATTCATTTCAGATTTTTGATGCCCTGATTATATCGGCAAATACGCCACTTGCTGTCACTTCTGCCCCGGCACCAGCTCCCTTTACTACCAACGGTTGTTCTTTATAACGGTCCGTATAAAATAAAACCACGTTATCTTTTCCATACAAATGATAAAGATCATGTTTGGGGTCGATATGTTGCAAACCAACCGCTGCTTTTCCATTTTCAAAGGAGGCGACAAATTTCAACTTACATCCTGCTATTTCTGCCTTCTCCACTAATTGTTTAAAATGCGCTTCTTCGTTGGCCATTTCTTTATAAAAATCATCGACCGTTCCCTGCATACAACTGGCAGGCATAAAAGAATTATTTACGATATCAGCCATTTCTATTTTATGCCCTGCTTCCCTGGCTAAAATCATTATTTTTCGCATTACGTCTGTGCCGCCGAGGTCAAGCCTTGGATCAGGTTCAGTGTAGCCTTCGTCCTGCGCCTGTTTTACTACATCAGCAAAAAGCCGGCTGCCTGTATAGTTATTAAAAACAAAATTCAATGTACCGCTTAATACCGCCTCCATTTTATGTATCCTGTCACCGCTATGCACCAAATCATTCAGGGTAGCAATTACCGGCAATCCTGCCCCTACATTCGTTTCAAATAAAAACTGGCTGCTGAATTCCCTGGCGAGGTCTTTCAACTTTTTATAATTACTGTAAGCAGATGATGCCGCCACTTTATTACACGCCACCACGGAAATGCTCTTCTCCAGTAACTGGTCGTACACCGATGCCACTTTTTCATTGGCAGTAATATCGACAAAAATTGAATTACGAAGGTTTCGTCCAATTATTTCATTCACAAATTTTTGCAGGTCGGCTGGTTCACCAGCTGCTAAATTTTCTTTCCAGGTATTCATATCCACCCCTTCCTCTTCAATCAGCATTTTCCGGCTATTGGAAAGCCCTATAACCCTTACCTGTAACCGCATTTCTTTCTGCAAAAAATCCAGTTGTTGCTTTAATTGCCCCAGGAGTTTTGCGCCAACATTTCCGGTACCGGTTATGAACAGGTTTACCTGTTTATAGGTTGTTTCAAAAAATTCTTCGTGCAGCACGTTGATCGCTTTGCGAACATCCTGGGTTGCGATAACTGCAGAAATATTCTTTTCGGAAGAACCCTGTGCGATGGCTCTTACATTCACACCATTTCTTCCCATGGCACTAAACATACGGCCGCTGATTCCCGTATGATTTTTCATACTCTCTCCTACGAGGGCTACAATAGAAAGCGATGATTCAATTATTAATGGCTCTACTTTTTGTAAAGCAATTTCATTGGCAAATGCCCCGTCAACAGCTTGTTTAGCTTTTGCTGCCGATCCGGAGTCTATCCCCACGCATATTGAATGTTCCGAAGAACTCTGTGTAATCAGAATTACATTTATTTTTTCACTGCTCAACGCTTCAAATAATCTTTTGGAAAAACCCGGAATACCAATCATTCCGCTTCCTTCCAGGCTGATTAAGGCAATTTTATTAATACTGGAGATACCTCTTACAATATCACCTTTTCCTTTTGCCACTGCTTCTATTACGGTTCCTTTATCATCCGGTGCAAAAGTATTTTTAATCCATACCGGAATTCCTTTACTCATTACCGGCTGAATGGTTGGCGGATAAATAACCTTTGCGCCAAAATGTGACAATTCCATCGCTTCCTGGTAAGAAATATTAGGAATGATCCGGGCATTACTGGTGAGCCGGGGATCAGCCGTCATCATGCCACTTACATCCGTCCAAATTTCCAACAATTTTGCATGTACAGATGCCGCAATAATAGCCGCCGTATAATCAGACCCACCTCTTCCCAAAGTGGTAGTGATGCCATTCTTATCTGTTGCTATAAAACCAGGTAAAATAAAAAGAGCCGCAATCTCTTTTGAAAAAAAGTATTTTATTTTCTTTTCTGTTTCTGCAAAATCAACTTCTGCAGCCGTGTAATCAGCATTGGTAACAATCAGTTCTCTTGCATCTTTCCAAACAGCTTCTGTTCCATCTGCATTAAACTTAGCGGCTATTATTTGTGAGGATAGCCATTCTCCATAGCTTCCGATCCTGTCTTTTGACCTGGCCGTTAATTCTCTTAGTAAAAAAATACCATTACAAATATCTTCGATTTCATTGCAGGACCTTTTTACCAGGCTCAGCAACTGACTTTGTTGTACTACCGGTATTAATTGCTTTACCGCATCAATATGCCGCAATTCAATAGTTGCCAGTTTTTCTTTATACAATTCATTGCCATCTGCAGCCAACGCTGCCGCATCCAGTAAAAGATCTGTTACACCACCGAGGGCAGATACTACCACTACCGTTGTATCTCTTTTTACCGACTCTCTTACTATTGCAACTACCTTATTTATATTTTCTGCATTAGCTACCGACGTACCACCGAATTTTAAAACCTGCATAATTTGTATTTGAATGATTGATTTAAAGAAGCTGCTGATAAGATTCTCCTCTTACTACAGCAAAATGCCCGATTGATTATATGGAAATTACAATACGCCGGGGCGTATCGTAGTGGTAGTTGTTGATGTACTAAAATTTATCACAACAGAAGGAGAAACAAGATATGTGTAGTTTTCAATCAATTTGCTTTCTTAAGGGCTGCAATATAACTCAAAAACAGCAAAAGACCAATCATTTGAGTGTATTCCAAATCCGATAACTATCGGATGTCGCATTGATTATCCAGTGCCAAAGAGCAACATAAAATTTCTCTATGTGGATTCCTACTGTTTGCTTATGTGACTATGTGGTTCAATTTTCTGATTTTTAACCACATAGGCCATAGTTCACATAGATTAATACATAGAGAATAACCTGCTATTTAAAAGTAACATTGCAATCAAAAATTTTAAGAACTGTGATAATTTGCAATACACCCAATCATTTGCCAATTGAATCAGCTGCTTTTTTTACACTGCCATATTTCAGTAAAAGTTCTTTCGCCATAGCATAATCAGTCATCTTTATTCTTTCCATCAGCATTTTTGCGCCCCGGTCAACTAACTTATCATTTGATAGCTGCATATTCACCATTTTATTATCTTCCACCCTGCCCAATTGAATCATTACTGTTGTAGAAATCATATTCAATACTAATTTCTGAGCGGTTCCGCTTTTCATCCGGGTACTTCCTGTTACAAACTCCGGCCCTACCACTACTTCGATCGGAAAATCAGCTGCAGCACTTACGGGTGAACCAGGATTACAGGAAATGCTTCCGGTAACAATTCCTCTTTTCCTGCAAGCTTCCAGGGCACTTATCACATAAGGTGTGGTTCCACTGGCGGCAATACCAATAACAACATCTTTATCACTTACATTGTATTTCATTAAATCATTCCAACCCTGCTCTTTATCATCTTCTGCAAATTCAACAGCCGTAGTGATCGCTTTTTCGCCACCGGCAATTATTCCAATCACCAGACCATAGGGAACTCCATAGGTAGGCGGACATTCGCTGGCATCTACAATACCCAGTCTACCGCTGGTACCGGCGCCTATATAAAACATCCTGCCACCCATCAGCATTTTATCACTTGCTGCTTCTGTTAATTTTTCTATTTGAGGTATTGCTTTTTCTACTGCTGCAGGAACTGTCTGGTCTTCTTTATTAATATATTTCAATAGCTCGCCGACCGGCATCTTTTCAAGATGACGGTAGTTACTTGGCTCTTCTGTAATTCGTTTAAACTTACTCATTATTTTTTTTGCTGAATTCCGAAACGGTTTTGTTTGGTGTCAAAAATAATCACTTCAGTACTAAAATTCTAATTGCTGATGCCTTCTTTGAAAAGTTATACCATTTAGATTAAAAGTAAGCTATTGAGAATGTACTCATTTGCCGTGAATTTGCACACGGATGACACGGGCTAAACGGATGAACACAGATTTTTCTGCTACGCAGAAATCCAGGATTTTGATTTATCAAAATAATCTGTGTTCATCTATCCAATCCGTTTTATCCGTGTGCAAAAATGTATTTTTAATGTCTAATTGGTATTATTCAGGATTTTTATTATAAATACATTTACTGATTATAAAAAAATATTTATACATGTCATATTGATGATAATAAAAATTGCAAGTACTAATTGCAAAATTTATTTTTTTTACTCCGCATGATATTGAATTAATCCTTCCATCGGATTTTTCATCACTTTTCCCAATTCAAATTCATAACTATTGCAAAGTTGCTTCAACACATCTTTAAACCCAAATGCAACACTTCCTGCAAAATTGACGGGCAATGTCCATATTTCCCTGTATTTACAAAGATGAATAAAGAAGAATTCATTTAGCCCATCTTCAATAATGTTTTCAATCATATAATGCCCGCGGTTCTCTGCCAAAAACTTTGTAAAGCTGGCCAAATACCGGTTAGGCAACGGTTTCTTATACACATTCTCTAATATTTCAGCGGTAGTAGTGGTAAACGTCAGGTCAAATCTTCCCCTCAAATCATCGTCAAAAGTTCCGTAGAGGTAATATTGAATTACCCGTTTTCCGAGATATGCACCGCTGCCCTCATCGCCTAGCACATATCCCAGTCCGGGACTGTTCTTTTCAATTTTCTTTCCA
>JANMLJ010000656.1:0-1655 GCA_031372465.1 Chitinophagaceae bacterium
TGATGGTTCCGCCGGTAACATCCCATACATAAGTGAACCCCGGACTAATTCCCGGCACCACCTGAATCTTATTAGTACTATACTGGCACATGGTGGCACCCGCCGCCGGTTGTCCAGCAGTTCCATGTTGGCAATCCGGTGATTCGCAATTAAACTTTGCGAACTGCAATTCAAAATCGGGACAGCATGATTGTGCTTTTATTTGTTTGGTTTCCACAAGGGAAAAAAATAGCAAAAAAAGATAGAGGGGTAGAAAAGACTTTCTCATAAACAATACAATTAAAGAGATGACCAATGAAGTTCGGTATAAAGAAGAAGTCTAATATATTAATAATAATTTAACATTCCTATTTTTTTTTGAACACATTGCATTACCTGATAGCTTTTAGGCTGCCAGATTGCGACTTGATTGGTAATACTTACACCGGTCAACCTGTCCGGATAAATTCAGGAAGATCTGGAGACTTGAAGAGACACAAGTAATCCTGCGTAACACGTGAGCCAGTTGGGGTTAAAAACATGCAATTTCAAATAATGTAGTATGTTTATCCTTAGATTAATAATAAAAAAACTCACATGAAAATTAAATCATTGCTTTTCTGTTTATCTGCTTTTGTATTGTTGAATAGCCTCAGTTCATGCATAAAAGCACCACCGGATCCCGTTGAACAATTCTGTAACAATTTAAATGGGCTGCGTGCTCATCCCTTTACGGCCGTTACACAAGGCCAACAGATTGATATTTCCGCAGATTATCTTGATGGCGCTGACTATTACTGGAGCGGCCCGGGAAATTTCACCAGTTATGCTGCAAATAATACAGTCTCAACTTCTGCAAGTTTAAGCGACCGTGGCTGGTATTATGTGAGGATATCCAGTGTGGATTGCGCCGATGCACGTTTTGACAGTGTTTATGTAACCGTAAATTTTCCGCAGGGAAATCCATCCTGCACCCCAACAAACAATACTGCTACCTTTAGCGGGGCATTGATATTGGGAAATCAATCATTCAGTTTTATTTCTTTTGGAAGTGGTCCCGGTGGTTATACTGTAACAGCTAACAGCCCGAACGGGGATATGACTCTTACTATGTCGGACTATTGGAACTCCCACGATTTTGAAGATGGCATTTATTATACTACCAGCACCCTTCCTGATGCGATAAACAAAGTACTTATCACTGATGTGAACCAGAGTATTTTCTGGACTGCTGAACCAAATAAACCTGTTTATATCAACCATGTTGGAGGAAAAAGAAGGATTACTTTCTGCGGGATCCAGTTTTCGGGAACATGGGGAAGTTCATTATATACAACCACAGTTAATGCTCAATTAACGCAGCCATAGCTGTTAATTTCTCATAACTGGCAAGTGATCCTTCAGCTTTATGGAATAAATACTGAAATTATTGGCGGGAACACTTGCCAGTTGGAGAATTACATTATCCTGTATGCATTTTAGAAACCGGTAAAAAACAACCGGAAGCAATTATGTTGTATCAAAAGGCAGGATATACGATTACTAAAAATTACGGGCAATATGAAAATATTGAAAATAGTGTGTGTATGATGAAAGCTATTTTATAAAAGGAAGATCGCAAAATAACCTTACCGCAGGCTTTCCCGGCACATCTTTTTTCGGGAAGCAAATACTAA
>JANMLJ010000025.1:0-6520 GCA_031372465.1 Chitinophagaceae bacterium
AAACATCGTTACTATCCAAAATTCAGCAGAGATGGAAAAAAATGGCTAACGGTTGATTCTTCGTTGGTTCAATACATACAACCCGGCAAAGAAAAATTTGGTGCTGGCTCCATGCCGGTTTCTGTAAATGTTACGCTTCAAATAAACAAGGGGGATACCTTATGGCTGGCTGCGCAGGAACCAGCTTCTTCCAAAGATGTGTATGAGTGGTTAAATAAATTGCCCGCCAATAAAAAAATAAAACAAGGTATTGCCGGGTATTCCACCTATAAAAAAGAGATCAGGTATTTCACTATTGGTAAAGTAAAAAAGAATAAACCCTCTGTAGTCATCATCAGCCGGCAACACCCGCCGGAAGTAACCGGATACTTTGCGATGCAGCAGTTTGTTGATGTTTTATTATCATCAGAAAAACAAAGTAGAAAATACAGGAAGAAATTTGTGTCTTATGTTGTTCCATTAATGAATCCTGATGGAGTTGATAATGGACACTGGCGGCACAATGCCGGGGGAGTAGACCTGAACAGGGATTGGGTGCAACAGCATCAGCCGGAAGTAAAGCAGGTAAATCATTTTTTAGATAGCTCCCTGAAAGCGAATAATTCAAAAATTTTGTTTTTTATCGATTTTCATTCTACCTGGGATGATATTTTTTATACTAATTCCGTAACAAAAAAATCCAATCTTCCGGGATTAATGGATCAACTATTATCAGGTATGGAAAAGGAATTACAACAGGGAAAATTAAATATAAGAGCTTCAGAAAAAAATGAAAGCTTTGTAAGTAAAGGATATTTTTACAATATTTATAATGCGGAGTCGGTTACCTATGAAGTAGGAGATAATACCAGCAGGGAAGTCATTGAAAGAAAGGGTAAAGTAGCCGCCCGGTCATTTTTAAACTCATTATTTAAATTAAACAAATGATAGTATTCAATAAGGTCATGGCATGTCTTGCAGTAACTGGAATATTAATGGCCAATTGCAGCATGGCACAAAAAACTACTAAGCAATCCAACCACGATGCAGAGAAAGCACAAAGCATTAAAAATATTGATAGCCGCTATATATATTACAAAGAAAAAGCATTGCAGATATGGCGATTTGCAGAAGTTGGATTTCAGGAAGTAAAAAGTTCTGCTTTATTACAGGAAATTTTAAAAGAAAGTGGATTCACTATTCAGACCGGAGTAGCAGGAATGCCTACTGCATTTGTTGCTACCTATGGAAGTGGCGCACCCGTAGTTGGAATATTGGCTGAATTTGATGCACTCCCCGGTCTATCTCAAAATGCAAAACCAGAAAAAGAACCAAACGATGCAGTAGATGCAGGTCATGGATGTGGTCATCATTTATTTGGGGTGGCTTCGGTTGCTGCGGGTATTGAGCTTAAAAATTATTTAGAAAAAAATAAAATTAGCGGAACGATAAAAATTTTTGGTACACCGGCAGAAGAAGGTGGTTCAGGAAAAGTATATATGGTAAGAGATGGAATTTTTGAAGGAACTGATATTGTACTGCATTGGCATCCGGATAGTAAAAACGGAGCTAATCCATATACATCACTGGCAAATAAAACGGCTAAGTTTCGTTTTAAAGGAATATCAGCACATGCATCAGCATTTCCGGAAAAAGGAAGGTCAGCATTAGACGCAGTAGAAGCAATGGACATAATGGCAAATATGATGCGGGAACATATGCCATCAGATGCAAGAATGCACTATGTAATCACAAGTGGTGGTAAAGCGCCAAATGTAGTACCAGATTTTGCAGAAGTATATTATTATATGCGGCACCCCCGTCGTGATATACTAATGGATTTATTTGACCGGTTAGTAAAAATTGCCGAAGGCGCTGCATTAGGCACGGGAACAAAAATGGAATATGAAGTAACCGGTGGTGTGTATGAATTGCTGCCGGTGGATACATTGGCAAGAGTAGTAAGGGTTAATTTGGCAACAGTAGGAGGTGTAAAATATACAGCGGAAGAAATTGAATTCGGAAAAAAATTACAAGAATCATTTATCGGGACCAAACCGGCCATCAGCGAAGCAGCAACCATTGAAGAATATATACCCATGGATCCGAATAATCGTTCGGGTGGTTCTACAGATGTAGCAGATGTAAGTTGGGTAGTTCCTACAGTTGGTTTTAGAGCGGCTACCTGGATACCGGGTACTCCATCGCATAGCTGGCAGGCGGTTGCCTGTGGTGGTACAGAAATCGGAACAAAAGGAATGATGGTAGCTGCAAAAACTTTAGCACTTACAGGAATTGATTTATTTACACAACCTGTAATAATTGAAAAGGCAAAAGCAGCATGGAAAATATCAAGGGGTGCCGGTTTTAACTATGTGCCGTTGATTGGTAATCGTAAACCTGCATTAAATTATAGGGATTAATGAATATACTTCATGAATGGCCTTCTATACTGATAACAACTGGCGTTACGGCATTTGTACTTTTTTCTTCTGTGAAAAAAACAGGTTTTTTCGCCAGACTTTATCAATGGATTCCGCCTATTTTGTTATTGTATTTATTGCCCACCATCGCTACAAACACAGGGCTGGTAAAACCCGGAAATAATATTCGGATCGTTGCTATGAATACGATTCTTCCGCTGAGCCTGATCATGCTGACTGCTATTATACATATTCCCGATTTATTAAAAATTACCCGGAAAGGGTTGTTGTTGTTTTTAATTGGAACAATCGGGATTGTCGTTGGGGGACCCCTGGCTTTACAAGTTGCCGGAATTTTTAATCCTGATTTATTACAAAAAAGTGGTGCCGAAGCAACATGGAGAGGGTTGGTATGTATAAATGGTAGCTGGATTAATGGAACACCCGGCCAGTTAAGTATGAAAGAAGTATATGGCAGCAGCGAAGAATTATTTTTAACCTCATTAGCAACAGATGTTATTTTACAAAATATCTGGTTATTCTTTTTATTATACTCTGTCAGGTTTCATAAAAAAATAAACCGCTGGCTTACGGGAATGCAGAAAATCGATTATGATATGATCGACAATGACGCGCAAGAAAAGGAGCGGGAAGAAAAAAAAATCCAGCTTCCCGCCATCAAGCTATGGCTTGTGTTGGGACTGACTTATGCGGCCGTAATTATTTTATCAAAACTTTGTTCGGAGGCGTTTGTAAAAAATAGTGGCACCGATGAAGCTAACCCCTGGTCTTTTTTGGGTAAGAAATCTTTGTGGTTGATTTTATTTTCTACTTCTTTTGGCATACTTCTTTCATTTACCAACCTTTTCAAAAAATCAATCCGTGTATGTACTGGCCTGGGAAACGGTATGTTGTTTTTTGTAATTGCAACGATTGGATTACAATTGGATTTGCAAAATGTAAAAATGAACCCCACTTTTTTTATCATAGGCGTTATCTGGTTATTGATACATTTATCGATATTGCTGGTTGGGGCAAAAATGTTAAAAGCGCCGTGGCATTATATTGCTATTGGAAGCCAGGCTAATATCGGGGGCCCGGCTTCAGCATCGGTAGTCGCATCTGCCTTTCATCCAAGCCTGGTGTCACTTGGAATTGTGTTAGGTGTATTAAGTAATTTAATAGGCAACTATGCAAATCTTCTTGCCGGATTTTTATTTCAATTGATTACGCGATAGTGATAAAACTATTTTCTGAAATAATGATCGGCCAGCGCCATAGTAATAGCTGCGGGGATGGCTTCATCTGTATTGGTAAGAATTATTATCGACAAATTATCGTCAACAAATCTTGTGTAATCAGCTCTGAATCCAATATTGGCACCGCCGTGTGAAATGGTTTTATGTCCTTTGTGCTCACTAATGATCCAGGCAAAACCATAAAAAGATTTTGAATTCGGGTCAGCAGAAGTTTTAATAAAGGGTACCCAGAGTTTTTCCCAGTTTTCTTTTTTTATAATCATATTTTTTTCTCTCAATACCTTATCCCATTTGATCATATCAGAACTGGTGGAAAGAAACCCACCACTTGGCCTGATGGCAAACATGGCCGTGGCATTTATCAATGTATCTTTTTTGTGCATGTACCCGCTGGCACGGTTGGGAATAATGGGATAAAATTCCGTCATATAACTATTGTTCATGCCGGCAGGAACAAATATTTTTTCGTGAATGAATTGATCCCAGCTCATACCACTTACCTGGGTAATGATTTGTGCAAGCATATAATACCCAAGGTTGCAATACTGATATTTTTCCCCGGTGTTAAAATCCAGTGCCAGTGGATAAGCCGCTTTAATAATATCCAGATCGCTGGTCATTTTAAAATTATCATAAGCCGGGCTTTCCCTTTTTAGTCCTGATGAATGAGACATTAAATGTTTTAATTGAATCGGCCGCCAGGTTTCCGGCGCATCCGGAAAAAATTTGTGTACATAGTCTTCAATAGTCAGCTTTCCTTCTTCCGCTAATTTCATAATGGCAACTGGAAAAAATTGCTTGCTGACAGAACCCAGCCGTATTACCGTTTCAGCATTTACATTTACATTAAGTTCCACATTAGCCAAGCCATAGCCTTTATTTACTACCGGCTCTCCATTTTTAATTACGGCCAACGACAATCCAACAATTTTTTGTTCTTTCATCATGTGCTGAACAATAATGTCAGTACTATCTGTCTGCGCAACGAGCATTGCCGGAAGAAGAAGAAATAACAAAAATATTTTTTTATATTTCATAAAACAATTTTTTAAAAATTGAACAACAGTTATTTTTTTCCCGGTCCAAATAAAACCTTACCAGCCCTTGTTGTTGTAAAAATTCCATTGTCAACGGTAATCTCTCCGTTTACAATTACATATAGAATGCCTTCCGGATATTGGTGCGGTTCTTCAAAAGTGGATTTATCTTTTATGGTAGCTGCATTAAAGATAACGATGTCAGCATAATTGTTTTGGGCAATGGTGCCCCTGTCTTTTAATCCCATGCGTAAGGCAGGTAGTTGCGTCATTTTATGAATAGCTTCTTCCAGTGTCAGTATTTTTTTTTCTCGCACATAATATCCCAGCACTCTTGGAAAAGTTCCATAAGCACGGGGATGTGGATGCCCGTTACCGGGTTGTGATAATCGCCCATCAGAAGCAATCATTGTTTTTGGATGCTTCATAATCCTGTTCACATCTCCATCGTCCATTGCATGAAAAATCATTCCAGAACCACCATTGCTTTCAGCTTCTATTACAAGTTCGGCGCCGTTTTCAGGAGTCGGCTCCAATTTTCTCATTCTCGACCAATCCGCTAAAGTTTTTCCCTCCAATTCTTTCTTCCATTCTACTTTACTAAATTGTATGCGACTAATATCACCTGCCCCCCGATCAGTCATGATATTATAAACGATTTCTTTTTTGATACTGTCACGCAAAATCGGATCAGCAATTCGTTCCTTATATTTTTCATTTCCACCGGCTAATGCCCAGGATGGTATTAAAATTGAAATACTGGTATAGCTGGCGGTGTAAGGATACTGATCTATCTGAATATCTAATCCTGCTTTGTTGGCTGAATCAACCATTGCTAAGGTTTTTACACTGGATCCCCAGGAAGGTTTGCCAACCACTTTATGATGAGTGAGCACAATTGGAATTTTCGCTTCTCTTCCAATCAGGATTGCTTCGCTTACTGCATCTAATAATCCAAGTCCCTCTTCTCTTAAATGTGAAGTATAAAATCCGCCATAAGAAGAAGAAACTTTTGACAAAGTAATCACCTCGTCCACTTTCGAAAATGTGCCGGGTAAATATTTTAAGCCAGTTGAAAAACCAAATGCCCCCTCTTCCATTGCCTTTGCCACTTGTTTTTTCATTTGCTCCAATTCATCAGCTGTTGGTGCCCGGTTATCGAGGTTCATGATATTTTTCCGGATGGTATTATGCCCGGTTAAAAAAGCGGCATTTAATCCAAGTGGTTTTTTATTTAATTCATTCAGGTATTTTCCAAATGGCCAGGGGCCGCCACCATCGGGACCTCCTAACGCAAGAGTTACTCCTTGTCGAACATGACTCTCTGCATCAGGTGTTTCATGGATTGATTCAATATGTGTATGCAGATCAATAAAGCCGGGAGAAACAATTAATCCTGTGGCATCTATTATTTTTTTAGCAGATAACGATATATCTTTTCCTATTTTAATAATCTTCCCATCTTTAATGGCAATATTTCCATAGTACCAGTTATTGCCGGTGCCATCAACGATTTTACCGTTGGTGATCAGGATATCGCATTCGTTTACAGGTTGCTGTGAGTTGGCAATAATTGCTATAGAAAATAATAGGAGTGTAAGTATCCTTTTCATCGCATCAAGTTACTAAAAGGAATTGAACTAACTTATTACTCTGGTAGGATTTTAAATAAATTTATTAAAATCATAAAATTCAGGAAACCTGTCAGCCGGACAGGAAGAGTTGATTGTATTAAAGATAATAAATGTCATACAGGATTTAAACCCAGAATAAGCGTAAAAATTTATCAACACAGAGTAACAGAGGTTTTGAGTTTCACAGA
>JANMLJ010000034.1:0-22668 GCA_031372465.1 Chitinophagaceae bacterium
TATACGGTTAATGTGAGTACCGGAGAAAAGAAAGCGCTTACAACAGGAAATTATGAAGTGCAGCAGGTACAATTATCCATGGATAAAAAATATTTTTATATTACTACCAATGAAGTTCATCCGGGGGAACAGCATTTCTACCGCCTTTCAATTGCAGATGGTAAAAAAGAAAAAATAACGACAATGACAGGTGCCAACCAGGTTACCTTATCGCCTGATGAAAAGCAATTAGCCATTCTATACTCCTATTCAAATAAACCCTGGGAATTATACTTACAAACAAACCTATCATCAGGCAAGCTTGTAAAACCAGCTGAGCTAATTCAGCTAACAAACAAAGCACAGAGCGAAGAATTCAAATCGTATAACTGGAAAGACCCTGAAGTAATATCGTTTGCCGCAAGAGATGGGGCAAATGTATATGCAAGGTTTTACAAACCGGCAATTCCTGATCCTAAAAAACCTGCGGTGATATTTGTACATGGTGCAGGTTATTTACAAAATGCGCATAAATGGTGGAGTAGTTATTTCCGTGAGTATATGTTCAATAATTTACTGGCCGATAATGGATACTATGTAATGGATATTGATTATCGGGGAAGTGCCGGTTATGGAAGAGATTGGAGAACCGGTATATATCGTTTTATGGGAGGAAAAGATTTGGATGACAATACTGATGCTGCTAAATATCTGTCAACTAATTTTGGTGTTGATGCAAAAAGAGTGGGTGTATATGGCGGCTCTTATGGTGGTTTTATCACGCTGATGGGTATGTTTAACCAACCGGAAGTATTTGCTGCAGGAGCTGCTTTGCGTCCAGTTACAGATTGGGCTAATTATAATCATGGTTACACGGCAAATATTCTCAATGAACCTTTCAATGATAGTTTAGCATATAGAAAAAGTTCGCCTTATTATTTTGCGGAAGGTTTAAAAGGTAATCTATTGATCTGTCATGGTATGGTGGATGTAAATGTTCATTATCAGGATGCGGTTAAATTAACGCAACGGTTGATAGAGTTGGGAAAAAATAATTGGGAATTGGCAAGTTATCCAATGGAAGATCATGGTTTTGTAGAACCCAGCAGCTGGACCGATGAGTATAAAAGGATATTTAAATTGTTTGAAACGGTATTGAAAAAGTGAATGGTGAATAGTGAGTAGTCAATGGGCTTAAAAGCGTTGGAATCTCATTCACCATTGACTATTCACTATTGACAACTTCCCTATATTTGCACATTAACCATAGTTTATGGCGAAACAAATTGAAGATTTTGATGCCAACCTGGCGGGTGAAGAAGGAAAAACAGAAGAAACAAAGTCCAGTTGGTTCAAACGCATAAAAAAAGGGATTAACACCAAGACTTCAGAGAAAAAGGAAACTCCGGAAGGGCTATGGGTAAAATGCCCTGACTGTAATTTCATTTGCACCGTTACAGAATTGAGGGAGCATTTATTTGTTTGTCCAAAGTGCAGTTTTCATCACCGGATCAATAGTAATGACTATTTCGAAATATTGTTTGACAATAATGAATTTACTGAATTGTTTGATAATATCCGCAGCAAGGATTACCTCGAATTCACCGACCTGAAATCGTATAAAAAAAGGTTAGAAGATTTATGGAGCAAGACCGATTTGCAAGACTCTATGCGGGTTGCAGTAGGAAAAATTAACGGGCAGGACTTAGTAGTTGCCAGTATGGATTTTGAATTTATAGGTGGTTCGCTGGGAAGTGTAATGGGTGAGAAATTTTCAAGAGCTGTAGATTATTGTATTGAGCATAAGACACCTTATTTGGTCATATCAAAAAGCGGTGGAGCCAGGATGATGGAAAGTGCTTTCTCCTTAATGCAATTGGCAAAGACAAGTGGCAAACTTTCACAATTAAGCGACGCAAAACTCCCTTATATTTCCTTATTAACTGACCCTACTTTCGGTGGCATCTCTGCTTCCTTTGGCATGTTGGGCGATATAAACATAGCTGAGCCTGATGCGTTGATTGGTTTTGCCGGGCCAAGAGTAATTAAAGAAACAATAAAAAAAGATTTGCCAGCTGGGTTTCAACGAAGTGAATTCGTATTAGAACATGGCTTCCTTGATTTTATATTACCTAGAAAAGAACTGAAGGAAAAATTAGCAACGGTACTTTCCCTTTTCAAGAATTAATTTTGCTAATGGTTCATAGGCGTATCAATTAATATGAACTATAACCCATGATCCATGAACTATGATCCATGAACTATGAACTATAAGCCATGAACTAATAGCGATGATTGAACTAAAAAACAAGCAGGCTTACCACGAATTCTTCATCGATGCTACTTATAATGCAGGAATGGTGCTGTTAGGTACAGAAGTAAAATCATTACGGGATGGAAGAGCGAGCTTTAATGACAGCTATTGCCTGGTTGATAACGGTGAGATATGGCTGAAATCATTACATATTGCCCAATACTCACATGGCAGTAATAATAATCATGATCCTATCAGAGACAGAAAATTGTTATTGGGAAAAAGAGAAATTAATAAGATAGCAGCCAAACTTAAAGAAAAAGGGTACACATTAGTACCCTTGAGTATTTATTTTAAAGACAGGTTGGCAAAAATTGAAATAGGACTTGCAAAAGGTAAAAAATTATACGATAAACGAAACAGCCTCAAAGAGAAAGAGGTCAATAGAGAAATGAAACGGCTTCTGAAATGAAATAAATAGCCTTAGCGATCGTTAACGTAAGGCAGTTTTGAATGATCCTTAGAAATTGTATATGAAGAAATCATTGATCCTTACCCTTTTAGTGTTTTCCTTAGCAGCTGATGCTCAATCGGTATTAGGGTATTGGTACGGCAATGCTAACGTAAAAACGGCTAATTCTGCCAATAATTATATGGTGGAACTTATCCTGAGTCCCGCTAAAGACCATGTAACGGGTATCCTCAATTATTATTTTAAAGACACCTACCGTAGTCTGAAGGTACAAGGCAACTATGATGCTTCAACAAGAAGATTAAGTGTATATGATGTTCCTGTAGTTTATTACGGTTCTTTTTCTGACATTGAAGTTGATTGCATTATGAATATGCAGGCAACGCTCCGGGTATCACAAGTTGGTTCTGACCTGGTTGGCGCATTTATAAGCCTGCCTGATTATAAAAACACCTGTGCTCCTATTAATTTTAAATTGAGGATGAATGCAGACATCAGTAAAAAGGATTCAGTACTGCAGTCTTTCAGGGAGTTTAAAGAAACATACCAGGTATGGAAACCTTCGGCCAATGATACTATTAATGCGATTACTATTTTTCAACGCAAAGTAACCAACTATGTAATTGAAAGAGAATACACCGAACGTGAAAATGTAGTGAATGATGAAATTGAAGTGGATTCTGATTCATTGAAAATTGATTTTTATGATAACGGTGAAGTAGACGGAGATTCCATTTCCATCTTTTTTAATAATAAGATTATGGCATTTCATCAGAAACTTAGTACCCAGTCAATTCATTTTGATGTGGTGCTGGACTCATTAAAAAAAGTAAATGAGTTGACCATGTTCGCTGAAAATCTTGGTGCAATTCCGCCTAACACTGCCCTGATGATAATACATGATGGTTTAAAGACCTATAATATCCGGTTATTAAGTAACCTGGAAAAAAATGCCACTATAAAAATCAAACGAAAAAAAGACGGAATAAAAGTGCCGAAGTGATAACTAAAAGGAGAAGTAGGATATTGACTTATTGTTAAACAGGTAATCCTGCAACCATTTAATTTTATCCTCTGTCAGGACAATCTCCATCAAAATCTCAAGCTGGTCATCTTTTAAGCTAATTTTTCTCTCTTCGATTATCACCCCTTCCTTATGCAATACCAAAAAAATATCATCTTTCGTTGCAATGTTTCTACCGGCAATTACAAGTTGCAACTGCCTGGTTACCTTCTTCGACCGGAATATTTTATTAATAAAAGGTGTAATAAAAATGATGATCAATGACCCAGTCATAAAAGTAGCTGCAAGAAAAAATTCTCCAAAGCCAATAGCCAAACCTACAGCAGCAGCCAGCCAGATAATACCGGCTGTGGTTAGACCTGAAATTGAAAATCCGTCTTTAAATATTGCACCTGCACCAATAAAGCCTACACCGCTGACTACATATGCTGCAATTTGTGTGGGATTATTGGGTCCTCCAATTTTGTAAGATAGAATTCCAAACAGAGTTGCCCCAAGGCAAATGATAGTTATAGTTTTTAATCCGGCTACTTTATCTTTTAATTCTCTTTCTAGCCCAAGTATTATGCCAGCTGCCACAGCCAGCAAAGCTTTATAAACATCCAATATTTCCCAGTGATCTATCATATGTAACTTTAATCAAATAATTCAGCCTGGTTAGTCTCTTTATCTTTTACCCATTCCATTTCGGTGGATTTACTGTAGTCTGCCAGTTTAGTCCCAACTGTACGGTAACCGGTAACTTCAGCAATTTTAGTGATCTTTAATTTTCCTTTTCTAATTTGAGCACCCCTGCCCTGCTGCATGGCTAATACCGGCTCTTCCATAGTGGTTACTGCTTCCACATAATTTCCATCACCTTCTTTAATAAACATGAACTTAGTTTTCAATGTGCTTGTTTCAATTTTGAAACGTTTGACCATATATTGCTTCTTCTCATTATCAACATAAATAGCGGTGATAACTTTCTCGGGGTCAAACTTTGCAATATGCAATACTTTATCCGGGTCAATTTTCTGGGTCATTTCCTGATCAGTAATTTCATAATTACCATCCTTGTATAGAACTAAAATCCGGTCATCCGGTTCAAAACTTCCCAGGAAAATTCCTTTTACGTCAGCACTCAAGCGGCCAAATTTTTCATCAAACCAAAGTTTACGTCCGCTCAAAGTTGCCTTTCCAGCTTCTTTAAACCTTATCGATTTAATGGGATATTTGGTAATCGTATTTCCCATACTACTCCGTCCTTTGATCTCCAGATCTGCAAAACTAAACTCCAATTCTTTTTTATGTGCTGCACAACCAGGGGTAAGTGTTATCTTAACTACTTCGGCTTCCCCGTTTGCATTAATGCTCAGGTAATGCACTTTACTTTTCTCATCACCCTTAGTCAGGTCATATTCTTTATCTCTTGTAACACCGGTTACATTAAACCGCTTGGCAAAACTCTTACCCCCTTTTCCATCAGCATAGATCATATTGTAGGTGGTACGCTCATCATTTTTCTGGAATACAGCTGCATGAAGAATGTCTTTACCTATAAATGCTTTATCAGACACTTTTACCACTTTCATAATTCCCCGCTTGGCAAACACAATAATATCGTCAAGGTCAGAACATTCAAATAACAACTCATCTTTTTTCAATCCGGTTCCGATAAACCCTTCTTCCCTGTTTACATATAGTTTTGTATTGGCTATTGCCACACTTTTTGCTTCAATTATTTCAAATTGTTTTATTTCTGTTTTCCTTTCCCGGCCTTTGCCATACTTCTTCAGCAGGTTTTCATAATAGGCTACTGCAAAGTCTACCAGGTTAATCAAATCGCTTTTTACCTGTTTGATATTTCCTTCAAGGTCTTTTATCTGAGCATTCAATTCATCAATATCCAGTTTATAAATACGACGAACGGGTTTTTCTGTCAGTTTGATGATATCCTCTTTTGTAATTGCTCTTTTAAGTTGTTTTGTAAAAGGAATAAATGCTTTGTCAATCCCATCCAGCACTTTATCCCATGTTTCATGTTTCTTCTCCAGTTCCTTATAAATTTTTTCTTCAAAAAATATTTTCTCCAGTGATGTATAGTGCCACTTCTCCTGCAGCTCATTCAATTTTATTTTCAACTCCTGTTCCAGCAGGTCCTTGGTTTTATCAACTGACAGTTTTAGTAATTCCTGTACACCCAAAAATTCCGGTTTATCAGCTACAATTACACAGGCATTAGGAGAAATAGAAATTTCACAATCTGTGAATTTGTACAATGCATCTATGGTGATATCAGGGGAAATGCCCGGAGCCAGATCAACCTGGATCTCTACTTCAGCCGCTGTATTGTCGGTTACTTTTTTGATTTTAATTTTGTTTTGTTCATTTGCCTTTACGATAGACTCCATTAATTGAGTAGTAGTAACTCCGTATGGAACACTCTTTATGGCGAGTGTTTTTTTATCTATTTCTTCGATATGGGCTCTTACTTTAACTTTACCACCTCTTTTTCCCTGGTTATAATCAGCCACATCTACCATTCCACCTGTAAGAAAATCAGGATGTAATTCAAACCGCTTCCCTCTAAGGTGCTTTATGGCTGCTTCAATAATTTCACAAAAATTATGCGGTAAAATCTTTGTTGATAAACCAACCGCAATTCCATCGGCTCCCTGCGCTAACAACAAAGGAAACTTCATAGGCAGTGTAACCGGTTCATTTTTTCTGCCATCATAACTCAGTTGCCATACAGTTGTTTTTGCATTAAAAGCTACTTCTAAAGCAAACTTGCTGGGCCTCGCTTCAATATAACGGGCTGCTGCTGCATCATCACCTGTTCTTACATCACCCCAGTTACCCTGCGTGTCTATCAGCAAATCCTTTTGCCCCATGTTAACTAAGGCATCACCAATACTTGCATCTCCATGCGGGTGGTACTGCATGGCCTGACCTATGATATTTGCCACTTTATTGTAACGGCCATCATCCATTTCCTTCATAGCATGAAGGATTCGCCGCTGCACTGGTTTCAAACCGTCTTCAATAGCAGGCACTGCTCTTTCAAGAATTACATACGAGGCATAGTCCAGAAACCATGTTTTATACTGGCCATGCAAACCACTATTATTACTACCTACTTCTGATATTTTATTCTTTGCTGCACTCATTGCTTATTTCTTTCCGATTAGTCCTAAATGTGTGTATTTAAATCCCTCCTTTGTTTTCAAACCATAATCAAACATCCTATCCATAGATGAATGGCCAAATAAAACAATGCCAATAACTTGTATCAACAGATGTGGCAACAATATGCCTGTTATAAAAAAAGCAATGGCCACTCCTTTATGATGAAATAAATTGTAACTGGCTGCACCTGCTTTATTACCGCCTAAATAACCGAGCATGCTTATATCAGGTCCGATAAACAGGATGATGTACCACCACCATTCCGCCTGTAAGAAACTCAGTACATAAATACTAAGTCCTAACATAGCCGTTTCTTCCAGCTTTATTAAATTTTTCATTCTACCCGTTTATTTCTTCTGTTTGTTCCAATTCGGTTTGCTTTGCTCCGGCCAGCTTCACATCGAAATCTTTCCATCCTTTATTCAAATCACCTGTCACTTCTATTTTACCCCGACTGATCAGATCCTTCATCCTCCACATTACAAACACATCACCCGTTTTTATTTTCATCCGGTGCAATGTATTGGATAGAACCCTTGAGGCTTTCTGCCATTCTCCGGTTATGTTTTTCAAAATTTCATTATCATAAAAATTATCTTCCTTACCAATTATTTTCTTTCCACCTTCCAATATCCGAACTACTGCATTTTCCCCGGCGATCTTTCTCCATTCATCCGGGTCTATTTCAAATTCGCTTAGCGTGATCGGTCTTGCCAGTTTCTTTGCTTTAATAAACTCCTTTGGTTGTATCTCCTGTAACCAGGATGGATAAAATATCTGGCCTTTCTCATTAATAAAAGGGAGATTATTCAAATACAAAACCATAACTCTGCCCTGTAATTTGCTCAGCTGTGGTATTAACCAGTAATACCCTGTTACATCATGCTGGTTTTGCGCCATCCATATCCATATTTCTTCTTCCGTATTTTCTTCCATTTTAGCAATCAGTGCTTTCACTGTTTCCCTGTCATCAAATGACCCGACAAGGCTATCACCCTGTGGCGAACTTTGTAACAAGCCTCTCCACCAATCCAATCTAAACTGCCAGCCTTCTTCTGTATCTATTCCGGCCAAAGGGCCAACGGCAAAATCATCTTTTATCTGCACAACTTCCCCGGCTAATGATTCATCCATTTCCATTACCTGTTTCATCAGTTCCACTTCACTTTCATTAAAAACTATATGTATCATTTTAAAATAGTATTAGTTGGTTGGGTTATATAAAAAACGCAGGTCGTAAAAAAATTTCTTATAAACGGGATTGCTTTAATAATGATTGATTGTGTTCTTGGTTTCCAGCCAAATTTCCATTCATAAATCGGGTTAATAAAATAATGCCGGTTATGTGGCAAACTATATCCTTGTTTTTTAGTTATTCGTATAAATCGTTCTATACTTATTCCGGTATCCCTGATCTCCATCATTTCCTCCACATTTTCTTTTTTGTTTGTAAGAATCCATTTGTACAATGACCGTGGCAATAAATGTATATAAGGCAGCCTTGAAATCGCTGACTTACAAATCTGCTGATGCCCGCCAAATGGCATGTACCAGGGAGGAAAACCAAAGAACACGATACCACCTGGCTTCAGAAAATTTTTCATCCAACCAATCAATTTTGCCTGGTCATGAATATGTTCGATTACATCCTTTAATACAATAATGTCAAACAAACCATTAAAATCATTCGCTACATCTACCTTATAAATATCTTTTACTACAAATTTTAATCTGCCGGTTGCAATATCTTCCGGCAAGTAAATAGCAGCATTCTCAATTCTTGATGCATCCAGTTCCACACCTACCCCTTCACATCCTTTATTAATAAATGCTTTTAATACCCCGCCCTCACCACAACCAATTTCCAATACCCTCATACCCGGATTCACCGGAAATTTTTCTTCAATGAATGGAATTACATATTTTTCAGCGTTTAGCACCTGAATGTCAAAGTATCTTTTTCTATCGGCGTGAAATTCAAACAAGAAAATAATTAAGAATTAATAATTAGAAATTAAGAATTACCTCCACTCTTTGAAGTGTTTAATATTGCAGTCAGTATCTTAATTATTTCCTCACAATCAGCTATAAAAGATTCAGCGAGTTTCTTTTCCAAAATCCCGCTATCCCGCAGTAACCGCAACCAATAACTTGTTTCTTTTGCTTCCCGATAAGCTATTTGCAACTTATTTATAAAATCCTTACGCGATGATCCGCCAATAGCTTCTTCGGTATTTGCTCCAACTGATGTTCCACTATTCAATAACTGCGAGCATAAATCACTATTAACTTTCTTTTTCCGAAGATGAAGATAGAGTTTTAAAATACGCAATGCGAAACTATACGTCTTAGTGAGTATGATGTTTTCCTGTTTCATATAATTATAAATTGTTAACTCCAAAACTATTTATTCCTATAAACATTTTCTGCATTAGCTGAATTATTAATTCTTAATTTCTAATTATTAATTTTCTATTGGTATATCCAACTCCACTTTTAAATTATTGATAATAAACTCCTGCCTGTCGGGTGTATTCTTACCCATATAATATTCCAACAGTTGCTGTATATGCTCTCCTTCTTCCACCCGCATCAATTGCTTCCGCATACCACTACCAATAAATTGTCCAAATTCATCAGGGCTGATTTCACCTAAACCTTTGAAACGGGTAACTTCCGGTTTCGTTCCTAATTTTCGCATGGCATCCTGTTTCTCCTGCTCGCTAAAACAATATATTGTTTCCTGTTTATTTCTTACCCTGAATAATGGCGTTTCCAGCACATATACTTTTTCATGTTTCACCAGGTCAGGAAAGAACTGCAAAAAGAACGTCATCAATAATAACCGGATATGCATTCCATCCACATCAGCATCGGTGGCAATTACCACATTGTTAAACCGAAGTTCTTCCAACCCTTCTTCAATATTCAATGCATGTTGCAGTAAGTTAAATTCTTCGTTTTCATACACCACTTTTTTTGTCAGGCCAAAACAATTGAGCGGCTTGCCCCTTAAACTAAATACAGCCTGTGTTTCTACGTTTCTTGCTTTGGTAATAGAGCCACTTGCACTATCCCCTTCTGTAATGAATATGGTCGTTTCTTTTTGTTTGGTAACAAAGAGTTCCTTTCCTTTAACGGGTGCTTCATCATTGAGATGAAAACGGCAATCACGCAATTTTTTATTATGCAGGTTTGCTTTCTTGGCACGTTCATTGGCCAGCTTACGGATTCCTGATAATTCTTTTCTTTCCCTTTCGCTTTGTTCAATGCGTTTTTTCAGCCCATCGGCTGTTGCTGGATTTTTGTGGAGGTAGTTATCTAATTCTTTCGCTAAAAAATCTCCTACAAACTGACGCATGCTTGGCCCTTCAAAGTCGACATTGAGTGAACCGAGTTTTGTTTTTGTCTGTGATTCAAAAACCGGTTCCACCACCCTGACCGAAACGGCCGCTACAATTCCGGTCCTTATATCCGACGCATCATAATCTTTCTTAAAAAAATCCCGAATCGTTTTTACATACATTTCACGGAAAGCCTGTTGGTGAGTACCCCCTTGTGTGGTATGCTGTCCATTTACAAAACTGTAAATATCTTCCCCGTATTCATTGGTATGAGAAATAGCGACTTCAATATCATTTCCTGTCAGGTGAATGATTGGGTAACGGATCTCATCTTCGTTGGTTTTGCGTTGCAGTAAATCCAGTAAACCGTTTTTACTGATATAACTCTTACCGTTGAAAATAATTTTTAACCCGGCATTGAGAAAACAATAATTCCATATCTGGTTTTCTAAAAACTCCGGGTGGAATTTATAATTTTTAAATATCGTTTCATCCGGAATAAAAGTTACCAATGTTCCATTTTGTTCAGTGGTCTTTGCTTCTTTGTATTCTTTGATCAAAAATCCTCTTTCAAACTCGGCCGATTTTTCCTTACCCTCCCTTACTGCAGTTACTTTAAAATAATTGCTTAAGGCATTCACGGCTTTTGTACCCACCCCATTTAATCCGACTGATTTCTGAAACGCTTTACTATCGAATTTAGCGCCGGTATTTACCTTACTCACTACATCTACTACTTTACCCAATGGAATACCCCGGCCATAATCTCTTACGGTAACTGTTTTGCCCTCAATAGTCAGTTCTACATTTTTGCCATGCCCCATGGCATATTCGTCAATACAATTATCCATTACTTCTTTCACCAGCACATAGATGCCATCATCCGGAGATGAACCATCACCCAATTTTCCGATATACATACCGGGCCGCAGACGGATATGTTCTTTCCAGTCGAGGGATTTTATACTATCCTCATCATATTTAAACAAGTCAGTAGTTTCTATTTCTTTAGCCATGCTCACTTCGTTTTTCAGAGATATTTATTTGGTCATCGTCCGGTTCATTACTCACCTCACCCTTGTAATATTCTTTACTTACAGAGATTCTGCGCCACTCTCCTCAAGGAGGGATTCGGAGACTCCACAAATACGATTCTTAACAGGTTGAGATTTTATCCACCCCACAAAAAACCTCCCCATCGGGAGGTATTGGGTGTGGCTGGGCAAATATAACAAAACCAACCCTGCCATCAGGTTTAGGAGTTATTCACAAGTGGGGAAAAATCATTCTTTTTCTAGATTTTCTGGTACAATAATTAGCAGGTCATATCAGCTACTTTGACCCAATTATCTGGCGTTCTTATTTTTTCAAACAAGTTTTTAAAAGGCCGAAAATCAACTTAAAAAACAGTAAGAAAAAAAGACACAGTTTAGAAATAGTTTGTACCTGTTATTTATATCCGAAAATTGAGCCTACTTACTGGTTGACTGAATTTCATATTTTTTATAGAATAAAATTGTTTGTAAAAGTACAAATGAGGGAAAACTTGTAACAGTAATTCTATTAGTTACAAGAGGAATAATTACCTGATTAATCTCTGCTGAATCCCTGACTACACTCACGATATATCTTTCGTTACGGATGTAGCTTTATTGTACAAAAGAATATTTATGAAAAAGTTATTTTTCATTCCGTTTATAGCGTTGCTATTTTCCTGCCAACCAAGCAAAATCACACAGTCATGGTCCGCCAAAAGCACGATTCCAAAGAAATATCAGAAGATCCTTGTATTAGGCGTATTAACAGATAACGACTATGAATTACTGGTAAAGATGGAAAACCACCTGGCAGATGATTTGCGCGGCATGGGTTATCCGGCCATTGCTGCCAATAAAGTTTTTCCAACTGGCACTTTTATAATAGGTGATACAGCAAAGGCCGTCAGCGCTCTGGAAGGCAAAGGCTTTGATGCTATACTTACCATTGTACTGCTTGATAAAAAGAAGGAGCGTTATTATGTACCCGGAAGAATAGTCGATTATTCCGATTACAATAAATATAGACGGTTCGATATGTATTATAATGTAGTATCCGACCGGATTTACTCTCCCGGCTATTATGGTGAGGAAACTAAATATATCTGGGAAAATAATTTTTACGACCTTAACAACAGGCAAATGATTTATACTGCCCGTACCCGGTCATTTGATATTAGTTCAAAAACTACGCTGGCGCATGCCTATGGTTTACTGCTTGTTGATAACCTTGTTAAAAAAAATATACTGATAAAACCAGCAGAGCCGGAGGTGGAATAATAGTTGTATAATAGGACTATTTCTTACAAACAGAGCCAGTCTTTTAATCAGTTATTGGCTGGTTTTCACCATTCATCAAAAAATAATTTTCTAGGATCCGAAATCGTCGTAATTTTTGTTTCTAAAATTTAGTTATGAAGAAAATATTGGTCGCTTTTGTTTTGGTAGCGGGTATTACAGTAGTTGCTTTTGCCAGCTTTAATAACACTAAGAAAAAAGCCGGTGTTGAAAAGAAGCAGGAGAAAAAGAAAGGAGAATGTTCACATTCCTGCCCGTACAGTCAATCAATCTAAAGTTTAAGAACTCGTTTTCCTGTGTTGGCTTGTTCAAAAAGCCAGCACAATATTTTTTTACTACCAGAACGACGTTATACGTTCAATTCCATAATACAATGCTTAATTTTTGCCAGCCTATTTCAACATTTTTCAATAACAAATGAACTGCTTTTGTATTGAAATTCTTATTTGAAAGCAATTGCGAATTGGCTATTATTGAAGAAAGAGCACTAAATCACTGGCAATAATCAGTCAGTTTTATTTGTTTTAGAACCTGGCATTAAATAATTCAATAACCTTTGCAAATAGCTCAATTTCAATTTTTTATACTTACTAAATTCAAGGCAAAATATAATTTTTTAAAAAATTGATAGCGGAGAACCTACCCAAATCCCTAATTTTGACCATCGTTTCTAACCTATCAAACTCCATCGATTATTAACTACTTAGCGTAAAGTATTGTTACCTGAGAAAGTGATCCGGAATTAAAATTTTTAAAAAGTAAAAGGCGGCCTTATGTACACGTACGAATTGCTGGAAACGAATTGCTATTACCTGGTAAAAGAAAAGGAAGACGCAGCTATCACCATGATTAAAGTTGCGGTGGAATCCGACCATTGCTTGTTTATCCAGCGTTTTGATGAACCGATGGAAACTGCCTGGAAATTAAAAAAAGATATCCTGCATGATATTATCGAATGCCTGAGTGATGAAGCCGTAAAAGCCTGGGAAGAACATTACCAGCGTAACCAGGATGCTTTTTACGAAGGTGATAATGAAGAATAATTTTTTCTTTTTTACTTTTCAATATTTGAGTGAAGTACCTGAGTACACTTTTTTTCGCTTTAGTTCCCTCCTTTTGATTGGATTATTTTCAAATTCTGCTATAGCCTCCCATTCATATAAAATTCCAGTTTAGGGTCATTGGAATTAGTTATTTTAGCAAGCCTGCAACAGGCAGAAACAATCAACCAATTTATTATGTGTAAAAATTATATTACAACAGCCGTTTCATGGGTACTCTTCTTATTGGTTTCGTTAACAGGTTACTGTCAACCCGCCGCTTCTCCAAATGATGAAAACCTCCCTACTGATTATCTTAACAGTAGTTTTCATACAGGCCGCAGAGCAGCTTTGCGTGAACATATGCCTGAAAATTCAGTGATGGTAGTTTTTGCCTTCCCTACCCGTACTTTCTCCAACGATGTGGAATATTTCTATCATCAGAACCCCGACATGTATTATTTCAGCGGATATAAAGAACCGCATTCAATGCTATTGATTTTTAAGGATCAGCAAACAGATTCGGCAGGTAATAAATACTCGGATCTCCTTTTCGTGCAAAAAAGAAATGCGCAGGCAGAGCAATGGACAGGTAAAAGAATGGGAACAGAGGGTGCTAAAGAAAGATCTGGTATTGAATTGGTGTTGAATGGAGCTGATTTTAAAAACTTTAAAATTGACTTCACAAAATTCAGAAAGATCATTTATGAAAAATTTCCGGTAGATATTCCAAACAGTAATGACAATGCAGATCTTTTTGATCTGATACAGCAGTTCAAACAAAAAACTGCAATGCCAGAAATGATGACCCAGCAAAACAGGTTTGATACAAAACTCTACAGGGATCTGACCAGCAATCTTCGCCAGATAAAAACCCCGGAGGAGTTGGATTTGATACGTAAAGCTGTTGAGATATCCTGCAAAGGTCAAAACGAAGTGATGAAAGCCCTGCAACCTAATATGTCTGAATTAGAAATTCAGGGTCTGCACGAATATGTACATAAAAAATATGGAGCTGAAGGAGTTGGCTATGGCTCCATCATTGGCTCTGGTGAAAATGGCTGTATCCTTCATTATATGGAAAATACAAAAACAAAAGTTGGTACATCAATGATACTGATGGATGTTGGCGCCGAATACCACGGATATACAGCAGATGTGACCAGAACTGCACCAGTTGATGGTAAATTTTCTGAAGAGGAAAAAACTATTTACCAAATTGTTTATGATGCCCAGGAAGAAGCCTTTAAAAAATTAAAAGACGGCGCAAAATGGGCAGATGCCAATACTGCTGCCAAGAATATCATTGCGGATGGTTTATTTAATTTGGGGATAATAAGCGATAAAAAAGATGTAAGCAAATATTATCCGCATGGTCTTAGCCATCATATTGGCCTGGATGTACATGACAGGGGTTTTTATGATGTCCTTAAAAAGGATATGGTGATCACTATCGAACCAGGTATTTATATTCCAGAAGGAAGTAATTGTGATAAGAAATGGTGGAGTATTGCAGTTCGCATAGAAGACGATCTATTGATAACACAAGATGGTTATGAACTTCTATCGCATTTTGCTCCCCGTAAAATTGCAGACATTGAAAAATTAATAGCTCAGAAAAGTGCAGTTGATAATTTTAAATTACCCGCATTAGAATCAGGGAAGAAAAAAGGGTTTTAATTATTCGGATTCTCCATAAAAAAAAGAGAATGTCTCAAAAATTAAAGATTGCCGGGAAGACGGATTTACCCACCGAAGCATTAGCGTAGGAGGGAAGTCGGGAAGAAAATAGTAGTTGAATTTCAATACTTACCGTCTTATCACATTACCGTCATTTATTCTTGAATTGACTTATGGTGACAGCCTTTTTCTGACTTCTTCATTAGGACACCCAAATTAGAAAAAAGGGTTACAGAGTGCGATATTCAAAATAAAAAATAAATTTTAAGTCGTACCTGGAATTCTAATAGTATAAACTTTGCCGGGACACCCAAATGATGAGGTCAGGAAAATAGTAGTTGAATTTCAATACTTACCGTCTTATCGCCTTACCGGCATTTATTCTTGAATTGATTTTTGGGACAGCCTTCTTTTTATTTTTTAGAATATCTGGTAACGCCGGAGCTCTTGCAAATAAACTGGTCCTCCGCTACCATCAAAAGCCTCAAATTTTATAAGTCCTATACCTCTGGCGTAATAACTTTTAAAGGAACCGACAGCTGAAGTAATGTCCGTCCAGACTCCCGGAGCAATTTCTCTTTCAAACTTTTCTTCCACTACAATTACATTATTATAGGTGACTGTTCCTAAAGAGGTAGTAATAGTTACGTTTACATCTTTTTGTAAGATTGCATATTTAAATCTTATATTAAGCGGAGTGGGTGGAGGCCCTGCTACTACTCCTGCAAAACCCTGAGAAAGCCAGGAAGTACCAACCGGAACATTATCTTTCAGAAAAATATATTCTGCCCAAACAGGTGGTGGATCATAACCAATAAAACTTCCTGCATTAAACCACTCAAAATAATCTCCACCGGCCTTTCTATAATAACCACCTGAATCAATTGGTGGTGTACCATCAGTCTGCATAAATATATTATACGTATTACCCAAAGCAGGATGGGTAAAAGAAGTCGCATTCCGCAACAAAGTATCCGTTGGATCTATATTATCATCAAATTCATAACTCCAGTTACTTCCGGTCGTTCTTGGAAAATAATCGGTACTTAATGCCACTACATTTACAACAAAAGTGCAGGTGCTGGTACCAAAAGTTACTGTAAAAGTTTGTGCTCCTGCAGTTGTAGGAGTACCAGCGCCATTCAATGTGATAAGCTGGGTACCCGCCACCGCAGTACCCGTTCCTGAAAAACTAAATCCGGTAACAGAATTGGTAGCAATTGTATAGGCACCGGCAGTAGTGGCATTAATCTGAACCTGTACCGTATTAGGCGCCCCTAAAACAACACCAGGTGTATAGGTGCCATTTACAGTTGAAGGAGTACAGGAACCCGGGCCACCTCCTAATGTACCTATAGCAGTAGATCCTGATACAGTAACTACAAAAGTGCAGGTACTGGTGCCGAAAGTTATAGTAAAAGTCTGCGTGCCGGCTGTCGTTGGTGTGCCTGTCGCAGTTAGTAATATTAGTTGAGTGCCTGCTACTGCAGTGCCGGTTCCTGAAAAACTAAAACCCGTAACAGTATTGGAAGTAATTGTATAAGTACCAGCAGTGGTAACATTTATCTGAACCTGTGCTGTATGTCCAGCAGTTAAAGGAGTTCCTACTAAATAAGGACCAATAATTGTTGAAGGTGTACAGGCTCCCGGACCACCACCTAATGTACCAACAGCAGCTCCGGCTCCTGGCAAAACAGAAACAGTAAAAGTGCAGGTACTGGTGCCATATGTAAGTGTGAATGTTTGCAGTCCTGCTGTGGTAGGCGTGCCTGTGGCAATAAGTGTAATAAGGGATGTGCCAGCGGTAATAGTACCTGATCCTGCAAAACTAAATCCAGTAACAATATTTGTAGAAATATTAAAAGTGCCTGCTGTAGTTACATTTAATTGCACTTGTACTGTGTTAGTTGCTGTGGTAGCAGTTCCTACGGTGAAAACACCGTTTACTGTTGAAGGTGTACAGGCACCCGGTCCTCCGCCCAGCGTTCCAACAGAAGGACTACCAACGGTAACACTAAAATTACAGGTGTTAGTTCCAACCGTCAATGGAACTACATTTACGCCGGCGGTAGTAGGTGTTCCTGAACCCGCAAGAGTAACAGTATTCGCCCCTGCCGTTGTAAAAACACCGCTACCCGCAAAAGTCATACCCTGGTAAGTTGTGGTGATATTATATGTACCCGGTGTAGTAACCATTACATTAACCGCAACTGTATTGGTAGCAGTAAGAGCAGTGGCTGTTGCATAAACACCATTTACAACTGCACCAGTACAGTTACCAGGAGATCCATTCAAGGTAAGTACAGCCGGACCGGTACCTGCTGGCATTACGGTTACGGCAATATCACAAACTGTACTATCAAATTTTACAATAAAGTTATTCACACCCGCAGAGAATGGTGTTCCATTTCCCCGCAAAGTTATATCAGTATTTCCTAATGTTGTAAATACGCCGGTTGCCCTGAAAAAGTATCCGTTTACTGTATCCGTGGTAATTAAATAAATTCCGGTTCTTGTTACGTTTACCTGGGCTGTAATTGTATTATTAGCGGGAACAAGGGCTGTAGTAGCGAGATAGACTCCATTAACAGTTTTTGGCAAACAATCCCCAGAGCCATCGCTCTGCAGGCTTCCCTTTGCCGGTATATTTCCATTTTCAAAACTCAGTTCTTTTTGGCATCCAATAAAAATAAGAGAAATTAGAAACAGCCAATAGAATACAAGATTTTTCATAACAGAGGGATTGTTTTAACCTATAAAAATAAGACTATTTTCTTTACCGTTGTTTAGCAACTGTGCAGAAACATCCACAGAAATTCAACATTACCAGTAAATTGCAATATCCTAATTTTGACAAAAATCAGAACTCATGCATAACGTTTATTTCCTCTTTTTATTTTTTGCTTTTAGTTCCTGCCAGGCTCAACAGGATATTGTTACAAAAATAAAGCCGGATGAATTTGAAAAAGCGATTACTGGCAAAAATATTCAGTTGTTAGACGTTAGAACTGCCGGAGAGTTTAATACAGGACATATAAAAAATACCCTGCAGGCAGACTGGACACAGAAAGAACAGTTTCTGGATAGAATGCAATATGTGGACAAGGTAAAACCCGTTTATATATACTGTCTGAGTGGTGGGCGTAGTGCTGCCGCTGCTGAATGGATGAGGAATAATGGCTATAACAATGTGGTAGAACTGATTGGAGGAATAAATGCCTGGAAAAATGCCGCGAAGCCAGTTGAAGGAAAAAGTGACCAACCCCAAATAACCATTGAACAATATTGGGCCAGTATACCAAAAAATAAAACCACTTTAGTTGATTTTGGCGCATCCTGGTGCCCCCCGTGTATAAAAATGAGTCCTATCATTGATGAGCTGGAAAAATCAAAAGAGCTTGATTTTTTGCTCATGAAAGTAGATGCTGGTCTTCATACGGATATAATGAAAGCACTCAATATTGAACCTATTCCTGTTTTTATTATTTATAAAGAGGGTAAGGAAGTATGGCGTATACAAGGATTGGTAAGCAAAGAAGAATTACAGGCACAGCTAAAACGATGATGTCAGAATATTGTTTAGTTTCCAATAATGAAAAGGAAAACATTTTTACAAAACTCAGCTGCCGTAATTGGCAGCAGCTTCCTTCCTGCTTTATCTTTTGCTGAAGACCATAAGAAAAACGCTATCAGGTTTGCCCACATTACAGATATACATGTAAAACCAGGGACCATTCCGGAGACAGGAATGGCAAAAGCATTCCAGCATGTAAATAAATTAAAATCACCCGTTGATTTTATTATTAATGGTGGCGATTCTATTATGGATTCGCTGGAAGCGGACAAACAAAAAACCCAGTTACAATGGGATCTTTTTAAAAATATTTTACAAAAGGAAAACAGCCTCCCTATTTATCATACTATCGGCAATCATGATGTGTGGGGTTGGTTTATCAAAGAAACACAAACTGCAGGCCAAACAAATAAACCAGAAAATGACAGGCTTTATGGAAAAACATGGGTGGTGGAAACATTAGCCATGAAAAACAGGTTCTATAGTTTTACCAAAGACAAGTGGCATTTTATAGTGTTGGATAGTACACAATTAAATCCTGCAGGTGGTTATATCGGCAAATTAGATGATAGCCAGTTAAGCTGGTTGCAACAAGAACTGGAAAATGTACCGCCTTCCAGATTTATATGTATCGTTTCGCATATACCTATACTCTCAATATGTGCCGGTTTATTTTTTGATAAAACAGAAACAAACGGCGATTTAAAGATTCAGCGTAACCTGATGCACACTGATTTTTTAGTACTTAAAAAAATATTTGCAAAATATGCCAATATCAAAGTCTGTATCAGCGGTCACATTCATTTACAGGATGAAATAAATTATCTTGGTATCCGCTATTATTGCAATGGTGCTATCTCCGGCAATTGGTGGAAAGGCTCTTTCCAGGAATTTGCACCTGCTTATGCAGTCATAGAATTATTTGATGATGGTTCTTCCAAAAGAACAATGATGAGTTATGAATAGAAGTATTTATTTTACCGATTGAAAAAAAAATATGCAAAGAAATTACCTCTTTTTAGTAAGTCTTACTTTATTAATTGTTCAACTGGCATCAGCCCAAAAACCAACCGTGGAGATTTTGACTACCGGAAATAAGACCAGCCTGCGTGGTTTAAGTGTAGTGAATGACAATGTTATCTGGGTTAGTGGCAGCAAAGGCATGGTAGGTAAATCAAGCAATGGTGGAAAAAACTGGAAGTGGATGAAGGTAAAGGGGTTTGATAGTACAGAATTCAGAGATATCGAGGCATTCGATGCAAGTACAGCAATCATTATGTCGATTGCCGAACCGGCATATATTTTAAAAACAACGGATGGAGGTGATAGCTGGAAAATAGTTTATGAGAATAAAACCAAAGGGATGTTTCTGGATGCAATGGATTTCTTTGATAGCAACCATGGAATTGTGATTGGAGATCCGATCAATAACATTGTATTCCTTGCTATAACTGATGATGGCGGAGAGACCTGGAAAGAAAAAGTTGACAAACGCCCAATAGCTGATTCAGGTGAAGCATTTTTTGCTTCAAGTGGAACCAATATACGGTTGTTTGGAAGTGAAAAAATATTTTATGTAAGTGGGGGTAAAAAATCAAGGCTGTTTACTGAATCGGGGTCATTTGCACTTCCTATCATCCAGGGTAAAGAAACTACCGGCGCCAATTCAATTGATGTATTTGAAAACGGAAATATGAAAGCAAGCAAACAGATGGTTGTTGTAGGTGGTGATTTTTTGGCTCCTGCTTCTACAGAAAATAATTGCTTCCTTACAACAGATGGAGGTAAAACATGGAAAGCTCCAAGAGAAACACCACATGGTTACCGAAGTTGTGTAGAATATTTATCCAAGGATGATTTGCTGAGTTGCGGATTAAATGGAGTTGATTATTCTTTCAATGGCGGAAAAACCTGGGAATGGGTTAGTAAAGAAAGTTTTCATGTTTGCAGGATTTCCAGATCAGGTAATACCATTTTCCTCGCTGGCAATAATGGTAAAATAGGAAAGATTGTGTGGCGATAATTTACAAGATCCATTTTCAAAAATATGTTTATAAAATTCTTTCAGCGGCTTAGACATAAAATGATGGCTAAACAGCTACGCAAGCCCCAAGGAAGATTGGGTAGCAAAGTTGGCAATATGATGAATAAAGCCAATTCTTTTCTATATGATTTTACCCTGGACCTGGTAAAACCGGCCAATAAAGAATCCATTCTTGAAATTGGCTTTGGTAATGGCAAATTCTTCGACAAAATATTTGCCAGGGCTGCCGGATTAAAAATAACCGGGCTTGATTATTCTTTAGCGATGTTAGATGCTGCCAAAGAAAATAATAAGAAAGCTGTTGCAAGTGGTGATCTTTCCTTGTTGCTGGGTAGCAGTGATAAACTTTCTTTTGCTGATAATAGCTTTGATCAGATTTTTTGCATCAACGTTATTTATTTCTGGGATCACCCCCTACAGCATTTAAAGGAAATAAAACGTGTTTTGAAACCTGGTGGCCGTTTCTATGCTACAGTCCGTACAAGGGAAAGTATGCTGAGAATGCCTTTTACCAAATATGGCTTTTCGTTTTATGATACTGACAAGTGGAAAACGTATATCGACAGCACCAACCTGCTATATATTAATGAATATCCAACCAATGAACCTGTAGTTGAGCTTGATGGCAAAAAATTTATGGTGCAATCCTTATGTGTAATTGCAGAGAAAAAGCATTCCTGATTACAGGTTATTCAATAATTCCAGTACGCTTGGCCGCTTCTTATAATCGGGCTCAAAAAACCGGTATTTTATTGTTGACTCTTTATCTATAATATAAATAGCAGGTACAGGCAGGTATTTTCCATTGTCTCCATTATTTTTTTCAATATCGAGTCCTGCATTCCGGTAACGGGTAATAGTATTCTCCGGTACTTCAAACTCAACATCATATGCTTTCATTATTTTCAGCCCCTCATCATACAGTATAGAGTAGGTTGCTTTTGTTTTTTCAATTGTTTTAGAAATGTTTTCCGGTTTTTCAGGAGATATTGCTACTAACGTTGCGCCTTTATCATTTATTAACTGCAACGAATCCTGCAATCTTGACAACTCCCTGTTGCAATAAGGACACCACTGACCCCGGTAAAACACCAACACCACTTTTCCTTTTTTCAACAGGTCTTTTAACCTGATTTCATTCCCGTTTTGATCTTTCGCTTTAAAGTCAGGTGCTTTTGATGCAATAAATAAACCTTCCGGGGCTTCCTGTGCCGAAACAAAATAGAAAGAGGCCAATAAGAAAATTGCAAATATTACTTTTTTCATACTATGTATTTGATATATCAAAAGTAAGCTATGCCCTGATAAACTATGGTCAGCCTGGTGACCATTAACAATCTATTTTGCTAAAGCTTTAAAGTAGCTAAAAAGATGACTTTTTTCCTTAGTTTTGATCACCAAAATTTATTATCCAATAAATCTATTTACATGTCAAACAGCAGCCATAAAGAAAGATATTTTACGAAATTACTTATCGGGTTCGCATCTCTTATAGGAAGTGTTATTATTGTCTTTTTTGCGATTTTTGAGATGAAAAAAGATACCGATTGGTATTTCTGGGCAATCTTTTCTGCTTTCCTTCTTTGTGGTGGTATTTATTTTTGCCTGGCCGCATTTGTACATAAAGTAAAATCTGAATTCAACAGACGACAGCAGCAAAAAGAGCAGCAAAAATCAAAGATGATTCAGCCGTAATTTCCACTTAACTGCTTACTAACATAAATTAAACTGCCCCGGAATTAAAAAATTTACA
>JANMLJ010000045.1:0-1795 GCA_031372465.1 Chitinophagaceae bacterium
AATGACAACAACCCTAAAGTTTTAATTTGCTGAAAGAGTTGGAAGACTACGGAGAACGGGGGGCTTGTACAAATAGCCGTGTTGGCTGTTGTTTTACTCAATGTTATCTGTCTTATTTATGTTTCCCACTCTCCGTAGCAAGTTAATTCCGATTATATACGGCATTATAAAAGGAAATGCAGGGATAGATAGAGCAAAACCGGGCACCTTTAATGTCTCCCTGAAAAATACTGATAAAATAACGATTGTAAGCGCCAATAAACTGAATAGAGTGTAAAAAAAACTGGATGTTTTGTTTATCCAGCCCACTTGTTGCATTGCTTTAACTATTACAAAAGTTGCAAAGTATGTCAATGCCACTTCTACCACTGATATTGAGCCAAATAATTGCTTTATTGGGGAAAACCAGTCAGGAAAACTTGTTGAATTAGCGGATGTTTGAATTTTGAATAATTCAGTAAGATAAAATCCCCAATAGAGCATGTTAATAAGAAAAAGAGGTATAGCAATGAGTATTGCCGTTAAGCCAACGGAGGAATAAAAATGTTCTCCTTCTGATTTAATTCTGTCTCTTAAACCTACAAAGCCAAAGGCAATAAATACACCGCTGATAACAAGCATGAAGTATCTCACTTGTTGCTCTGTTGCACTGGCTGTCCATTCTGTAGCTGTTTCTGGTGGTGGACCCAATCCAGCAAACATTGAAATTAAAATCCAAGGGATAATTAGAAAAAAAGCTGATTTGGCAAGTTTTTTTTCTTTAGCATTTTTTACTTGAATTATGTGAAGACCAAGTTTCCAAGAAGCTATTGTCATAAAGACTATATTCAAGAACCATATTGGCAGATAAATTTTATAACTGACGTATCCTACACCAAATCCAAGTCCACTCGCAATAATAGGAATAAGTAGAAGATAGATGTAGCTTGTCAGATTTGCTGCGTTTGATTTCATAAACTTGTTTTTTTAGTTTGGTTACAAAAAAAAATAGCCTACGTTCCAGGCTTTGTGCATTTGGGGAATTGACCAAAAGTCCGACCGGAACTGGACCTGCCTGCCGGTAGGCAGGGCTAAATTTATAGCTAAAAACCGAAGTTAACCAGCAAAAGCTCGGTAGAATTCGGTCTGCGAAATCAAAGCTTAGAGATGCACTGCCTTTGATTGATTCAATGTCATGCCTCGATTGCACAAAACCTGATGTTGAACCAACACCTTCGGTGAAGTTCTCTCCATTTTTAAATATCCGAACTTTTTTCAGCCCGGAGTCTGGCTTAAAAGCTAAATAAAAAACGAAAGTTTTTTTCTAATGCCTTCACCCTAACAAACGAGATGCCGACTCCGGGCAACAACGATTTAGTGAAATAGTTGAGTCTGCATATCAGCAGCTAAAATATATACATAATAATCTCTGTACTGCAGGATGGTACCTGGCTGTTGATGCAATGGCGTATGAGCAATAAAAAGTGGGATATTGTATTACTGATAAACATACAGCCTATGAACTAACAGATGAAGAGAAAATTTTTCAGAAGGGGCATCCGTATTGCCCCGGGTCCGCTATACACAAGGCTAAGAAGTGAGACTCCTGGCAGAAATAATTTATATTCTTTTATTGCGACTTATTCGTTCAGCCCGGACTGCAGTTGATCGCGAACATATACGTGTATGTATTTCATAATTTATTTTCTCAGCAACCGCCTTTGCGAGGGGTACGTTTATAAATTATTTTACTATCTCGTTCTACATAGTCGCCCCGTACTATTGGATATGAATACTTGGGCGCGTGCGATACACT
>JANMLJ010000063.1:0-3846 GCA_031372465.1 Chitinophagaceae bacterium
GTTTGGGATGGAGGCTGGATGCTAGATGCTAGATGCTAGATACTGGATGCTAGATACTGGTTTATCCTCCGTAGCTTTAGCGTAGGAGGAATGCTGGATAGCGGATGCTAGATACTGGTTTATCCTCCGTAGCTTTAGCGCAGGAGGAAAGATCACAAGAAAACCATATTTTTTCATTTACTCCTTCCTTTTTTCAAGCGAATTTCCTCACCTATTTATTGCAGATTGATAGAAAACTGTATGGAATGTCAAGTCTTGGCTAAAATCTTCCTTTAATAAGAAAATTCTTACCTTTAAACGATGAAAGAATTCTCCTCCTATATTTCTATTAACCCCGAAATAAGGTTTGGCAAGCCATGTATTAAAGGAACAAGAATAACTATTAACGATATTTTGTTATGGCTGTCATCCGGTATGACCCATGAGCAAATACTTGCTGACTATCCTTCACTTTCAGAAGAGCATATACTGGCAGCGCTTGCCTTTGCTGCCAACCGGGAGTCTTTTATCAGGATTATAGGTGCTTAATTTTTTTCTTAAGTGTATGGCATACTCTGTTCGAGAAAAAGGGAATGAAAAATAAGGAAATAGAAATTAGAAAGTACACGATGCCTTTCACTTTCTCATTCCTTATTCTTAATTTCTCATTCCTTATTTTTATCCCTCTGAATTCAACAAGTCGCCCAAATCAGTAAAACCAACTCATGAAAAAATATTTTCTGCCTATTCTATTACTCATAAGTATTCTTTCCCAAAGCCAAACGATCACCACCCTTTTTGAACAATCCAACGGCCAACAATCTCCTCCCTACCACGAGATCATCGACTGGTGGAAAAAACTGGATGAAAAATCCGGCAAAATAAAAATGCTGACCATGGGCATGAGTGATGCCGGCTATCCGCTACACCTGGTGGTAGTGGCCAATAACGGCGATTATAATTTTGAGAATATCCGCAAAAACAATAAACGCATCCTCTTTATCATCAACGGCATCCATCCCGGCGAACCAGATGGTATCGATGCCAGTATGCTATTGGCAAGGGATCTCGTCGTCAATAAAATAAAGATCCCCGACAACGTAGTGCTCGCCATCATCCCCGTTTATAATATCGGCGGCTGTCTCAACCGCAGCGCCAATTATCGCATCGATCAGAACGGCCCCACCGAAAAAGGTTTTCGCGGTAATTCACAAAACCTTGATCTCAACCGTGATTTTATCAAATGCGATTCGAAAGAAGCCCGATCGTTTACCGAAATATTTCACCTGCTCGATCCCGATGTGTTTATTGATAACCACGTAAGCGATGGTGCCGATTACCAGCATGTAATGACACTGCTTACTTCCCAGCATAATAAATTAGGCGGAGCCATGGGAGAATTTTTGAACAAACAATTTGAACCTGCCCTTTATTCCTTAATGAAAGAAAAAAACTATGACCTGGTTCCTTACGTCAATGCCTTTGGCGACACACCTGAAAAAGGCTGGTCAGAATACTGGGACAGTCCGCGTTACAGTAGCGGCTATGCATCACTGTGGAATACATTTGCCTTTGTACCGGAAACGCATATGCTAAAACCCTACGACCAGCGGGTAAAAGCTACCTATGCATTAATGCAATGCTTTATTGATTTTACTTCCCGCAACAGCGAACAGATAAAAACTCTGCGTAACCAGGCAAAACAAGCCGTTAAATCAACCGTTGAATTTCCGGTGAGCTGGGCCATCGACAAATCACAATCAGCCACCGTTACTTTTAAAGGTTATACCGCCGGACGTAAACCCAGTGAAGTATCAGGTCTGCCAAGATTATATTATGACCGCACAAAACCATTCGAAGTAAAAGTGCCCATTTATAATTATTATAAACCACAGAAGTTTGTAAAAAAACCAATGGCCTATATTATTCCGCAAGGATGGTGGAAAGTAATCGATCTGCTGAAGCTGAATAAAGTGGACATGCAGCAACTGAAAAAAGACACCATCATAGAAGTGACCGTTCAGCGGATAGATGATTACAAAACAGCTCCCCGTCAATACGAGATGCATCACGCCAATACCGAAGTAAAACTGAGCACCAGTCTCCAAAAAATAAAATTCAACAAAGGTGATTATTATATTCCGTTGAACCAGGTTGCCAATCGTTTTTTAATAGAAACACTGGAGCCAGCTTCCGAAGATTCTTATTTTACCTGGAATTTTTTTGATGCTATGCTGGGACAGAAAGAAGGATTTTCCGGTTATGCATTTGAAGATATTGCCGCTGCCTATTTAAAAACAAATCCGGAACTTCAGAATAAACTGGCACAGCGAAGGGCCACTGATACTACATTTGCTAAAAGTGCCAATGCACAGCTCCATTATGTATTTCAGCAATCACCTTATTTTGAACCCATGAGTATGCGGTATCCTGTGTTTAGTATTATGAAATGAGCCATCCCGCTAATGGCGGGACCAAAAGGTAATGATTATTTAAGGCGAATTCTCGGTGGCTCCTATGTTTCAAAATTGAATTTCTTACGTTGCTTTAAGGGTTTGAAACACGGAGGCACGGAGGCACCAAGACACTAAGAAGAGATTTTAGAAAGAGGTGTTTTCTTCTCCATGCCTCCGTGTCTTAGGCCTTTGTGGCAAATTGTCTTAAAATTATCAGATTAACCCCACCTCATAATGCTAATTAAAACTAAAATAGACACATGAAATAAGCCATCCCGCTTTTAGCGGGACCAAAAGGTAATGATAATTTAAGACGAATTCTCTGTGGCTCCTATGTTTCAAAATTGTATTTCTTACGTTGCTTAAAGGGTTTGAAACACGGAGGCACCAAGACACTAAGAAGAGATTTTAGAAAGAGGTGTTTTCTTCTCCGTGCCTCCGTGTCTTAGTGCCTCCGTGTTTCAAAATTGTATTTCTTTCTTACAATGCTAATTAAAAGTAAAATAGACACATGAAATGATCAGGTATTTTTTTGCAGAAGTTGAGTTTCAATACCATTTTTCTTATCCAGTTTGCGAAAAAGATAACGGGCAAGAAAAAAGCTACTCATTAAAACAGCAGCGCTAAGGTATCCCAACCATTGATAATTAAGAATTTTGCCGGAAGGTTCTGTTATTACAATGGCACCGGCAATTAAAGAGGCGAAGCCGGAACCTAATTGTTGCACACTGCCATTGATACTCATAAAACTTCCCCGTTGTTCAGCCTTTACCACTTCGCTGATCATTGCCTGAGAAGTAACAGCTCTACCGGTGGCCAGCATAAACCAGATAGCAAAAAAACCAAGCAACACCGAATAATGAACATCCGGCATACGGGTAATAAGTATTACCATAAAAAGGGAGAAGAACACAGAAAATAAGAATACAGGTAACTTACCGATCCTGTCTGAAACTCTTCCGAGATAAAGTGCAGCAAATAAGGAGGCAATACCACCAATGAGGTAGATCATTGGTATCATATCTTTTGAAAATCCTTTATTAAATTCAATATAAGGGTTAATAAAAGGGATGATCAGAAAATGCCCCATCATCAGCAAACCGGCAAAGAGTAAAGCCGAACGCTGATCACGGTTTTTAATTACCAGGATCAATGATTCCATCGGATGTCCTCTTTTTTCTATTGGTTTTATATGATCCGTCATTTTGGGAACAAACCGGATAACGAGTGGAATGAGTATTAAACCAACACCTCCAATCATTAAAAAGGGCACATGCCAGTTAAAATTGAACAGGTTGGTAAAATATAAGGATAAGGGAACACCGGCAATGGATGCAATGGCAAAAGCACTCATTACGGCAGCCATGGCCCGTCCTCTGCGCTCATAAGTAAAAAGATCAGCAACGATAGA
>JANMLJ010000122.1:0-2375 GCA_031372465.1 Chitinophagaceae bacterium
GTGGATATATCAGCCGGAATCCAAATGGTGATTTTCGCCCACATCATTATGATATGAACCTGGTTTATATTGACGCATTGCTTCGTCATTTTAAATGGACAGGAGATAAGGCTTTTGCAAAAGAGATGTGGCCAGTCATTAACCGTCACTTTTCCTGGGAGAAGAGAAACTTTGATAGTGATGATGATGGATTGTATGATGCATATGCAGCTATCTGGGCAAGTGATGCATTGCAATACAGTGGGGGAAGTGTTACCCATTCTTCCGCATATAATTATAAGGCAAACAAAGAGGCAGCAGTTATCGCCAAATGGATTGGTGAAGATGCAGCACCATATGAAGAAGAAGCAGCAAAAATATTAAATGCGATCAACACTATTTTATGGATGCCTGGTAAGGGCAGTTATGCTGAATTCAAAGATTTGTTGGGTAATCATTTGCTTCATCCCAATGCTGCTGTGTGGACATTATATCATGCACTCGACAGTGATGTGCCCAATGCGTTCCAGGCTTATGAAAGTATGCGGTATATAGATGAAAATATTCCGCATATACCTGTACGAGCAACCGGACTGGAGAATGGATATTACACAATTAGCACCAGCAAATGGATGCCTTATGACTGGAGTCTTAATAATGTTGCCACTGCTGAAGTAATGCATACTGCACTGGCCAACTGGCAGGCAGGCAGAAATGAAAAGGGTTTTAATTTATTTAAGAGTGAATTGTTGTCTACCATGTACCTCGGTGGCAGTGCAGGAAATATCGGGCAAATATCTTATTACGATGCAGCCCGTGGTGAAGCCTATCGTGATTTTGCTGACCCTGTTGCCATGACCGCAAGAAGTTTGGTAGAAGGGTTGTTTGGGATACAGCCCAATATTATAAAAGATGAGTTGGAAATAAAACCTGGTTTTCCAGCCGCATGGAATAATGCATCCATTATGATACCTGATATAACAATAGATTTTCAAAGAAATGGAAAAGAAGATAATTATACAATTATCCAGGCTTTTTCAAAGCAACTGCAATTAAAGTTGTTGCTAAAAGCAAATGGTGCAATTATTCAATCGGTTACCGTGAATGGGAAAAGAGCAATTTGGAAAAATAGCAATGATGCCATTGGAATACCGCTTATTGAAGTGCAGGCAGGATTACAAACCAAGTATGTGATAAAAATTGTATGGTCAGGAAAAAAGACGGTGATGACTGGCATCCATGATAAATATACCAGCGGAGATCAATTAAAATTAAAATTTCCGGGCGCATTCATTCAAAAGATTTTTGACCCGCAAAACATTTTACTACGAGTGCAGAAAAATAATGACCAGCTTACTGCAATTATCAATGCTGCAAAAGGAAATTACACAGGATTTGTACAGCTAAAACAAAATGATTTTAGCTGGTGGGAGCCCTTAAATATTACTGTTACAGATGTTGTGGAAATAACTTCACCTGTTACACAGGCAAGAAATAGTCTGGAGTTTACTATTGCAAACAATACAGGCTCTTTACTAAATGGAAATTTGATAGTGAATGAAGGTAGCCATGCATTTGTCAGATCATTGGAGCTGAAACCTCATGCTTTTTATACCGAGAAAAATCTTGGATCGGAATTTGTAATTCCAGGGACCAATGAAATCATTTTTTCAGGAGATGGCTTTGCTGTTCATCAGTTGGTTGTAAATTGGAATACAGAGCAGCCGGTGAAAAAAGCGCAGATAGCAGATCTGACCAAATTCTTCAATGATAAAGTGACGAATATTTTTAAAAATCAATACCTCTCTCCACGACCTAAAGTGCCTACATTACAATTGCCCACCCAGGGGATCGGTGATTGGACACATCCTGTAAAAACAGCGGACATTAATGATAAGGGACTGAGACAGCTAGCAGGTGTAAAAAATGAAATAACTATCCCCCAGGGTATTTCTTTTTCTACACCAGCAGATACATTGCAATCAAATATCCTTTTTACTTCGCAATGGGATAATTATCCAAAGGAAGCAGTGGTTCCTTTAACGGGAAAAGCTTCACATGTTTACCTGTTGATGGCCGGTTCTACTAATCCTATGCAATCAAGATTGGTCAATGGAGCAGTTATCGTTTATTATACCGATAATAGTTCCGATACCTTATTATTAAAAAACCCGGAATCATGGTGGCCCATCGAACAGGATTATATGGATGATGGTTTTGCATTTACTATTTATGCAGCAAGACCGGTAAGGATTCATTTAAAAACCGGCAAAATAGTTTCAGATTATGATGGCAGCATTGCAGCCTATAGCGGAAAAATGATTGATGGGGGAGCTGCCACAGTACTGGATATGACATTGAATGCAACGAAGACATTGAAAGAATTGAAGCTGCAA
>JANMLJ010000146.1:0-40595 GCA_031372465.1 Chitinophagaceae bacterium
TCATTTCCTTCATATCTATACGACCCAACACTTCTTTCTTTAAATCACTCATGTCCAGAATAAATTGTAAAAAACTTGCTTTATAGAAACCATCCTTCGTGCCAAGATTAACAAACAGTCGTTGGTAATTTCCACCACCACCAAAACTTCTTCCGCTGGTATCCCTGTCTCTTGGAGATGCAGGCCTCTCTGTTCTTTCCCCTCTTCTATCAGTTTTCCTGTCATCATTCCGCATATTAAGATCTGCAGCATTCTCATAATATTTGAGAAAACGGTCAAACTCTAATGCCGCTACTCGCTGTAAAATTTCTTCCTTTTCTATTGCGCCAAATTTTTCTTTTAATGTTGGAAGGTAAGTTTCGTACTGGCCATGACTGATGTCAGCGCTCAGCATTTTATCGATAAAATGAAAAAACTGTTTACGGCATACATCTTTACCTGTTGGAATATCCATCTTATGCACTTTTCCATTCAGAATTCTTTCAATCTGCCGTAACCTGTATATTTCTTTTGGCGTTACAATTGAAACGGAAATTCCACTTTTTCCTGCACGGCCTGTACGTCCACTACGGTGTGTATAAACTTCTACATCATCCGGAAGCTCATAATTGATTACATGCGTAATGCCTGTTACATCAATACCTCTGGCAGCTACATCTGTTGCAATTAAAAGTTGTATGCTTTTATCACGGAAAAGCCCCATTACTTTATCCCGTTGCTGTTGCGTAAGGTCACCATGGATGGCATCTATATCATATCCTTCACGGGTTAAACGCTCAGCAATATCTTGTGTATCTGCTTTTGTACGGGCAAATACAATTCCATAGATACCAGGATTGAAATCAATAATTCTTTTCAATACTTCGTACCGGTTATGGTGTTGGGTTGCATAATATTGGTGATCTATATTTGCGGCACCTGCATTTGTCTTCCCAATAGTAATTTCAAAAGGGGTGGTCATATACCTTTTACTAACCTGCCTTATTTCTGCAGGCATGGTGGCACTAAAAAGCCAGGTACTTTGACGGTTAGGAGTGTTTTTTAATATAAACTCAATATCTTCTTTAAAACCCATGTTCAGCATCTCGTCAGCTTCATCCAGTACTACATAATGGATTTTTTCAAGATTGATTGCTTTTCGTTCAATCAAATCAATTAAACGGCCCGGGGTAGCAACAACGATATGCGTACCCTTTTTCAAATCCCTTATCTGCATTGAAATCGATGTTCCTCCATAAACGGCCGTAACAACAATTGTTCCCTTCTTACTCTTAAAGGTATTCAGATCGTTGGTTATTTGCAGGCATAATTCCCGTGTTGGACAAACAATCAAAGCCTGTGGAAACCGGTCATCTTTATTAATAAGTTGCAGTAAAGGAAATCCAAAAGCTGCCGTTTTACCGGTACCGGTCTGGGCAAGTCCGATAAAATCTTTTGTACCCTGGAGTAAAACGGGGATAGCTTTTTCCTGAATGGGAGTAGGTTCAGTAAAACCTAATACTTTAATGGAATTTAACAGGCCTTCTTCAATGCCTAACGATTCAAATGTGATCACTTATAAAAAATTTAGTAAAGCGGCAAAGGTAGCCTATAATAAGGGGAAAGGCTAATGTATTTTAGCACAAAAACAGGCGCACATAAAGAAAGCCTTCCCTTGCGGGAAGGCCTCTAACGATTGCTTGCCTTATAAAGTTTTTACGCCAGGTCTTTTACAAAAAAATAAGCCTGAACGGCAAAAAATTACATTTTAGACTTTGTAGTATCAGTCGAAGTAGTCTTCTTGATAGTTGTATCGCCTGCAGCTTTTACTGTAGTGTCGTTTGTAGTTACAGTAGTAACTGTATCAGTTGATGGAACAACAGTTGTTGTTGTATCAGTTCCTGATTTCTTTTCACCAGAATTGTTACAAGCAACTGCAAAAGTTGCGATAGCGATGATAGCTAAGAATTTTTTCATTTTTCGTTTTTTTGTTATTTGTTGAAATATTTCGTTGTTAATACCGGGAAAAAGAAAAGGTAACCCGCATTTTATGATTTTTTTTTGTTGGCCTGGCCCTCCTGACCTAATTATATTAAATTTTTAATAGTGGGGCAGGGTTACTATTTTTAAAAATCAGTATTAAATAACGGAATGTGAAACCTCAGATCGACGAAAGAGCACTATTGGAAGGATTAGCAGCCAGCAACAAGAAGGCTGTTGAAGCTATATATCGGGAGAACTTTAACATGGTTCAATCATTGATAATCAACAACAACGGCTCTGCAGATGATGCCAAGGACATATTTCAGGAAACAATGATAGTTCTTTACGAAAAGGCAAGAACGGGGACTTTTGAGCTGAATTGCCAGATAAAAACCTTTGTGTATTCAGTCGCCAGAAGGTTGTGGCTCAAACGGTTGCAGCAGCAAAACAGGTATTCCAGCCCCGGCGACAATATGGAATCTGTAGTAGCAGTAGAAACTGAACTGGATGAACATGAACAAAGGAATGCTGAGTTTGAGTTGATGGATCACGCCATCAGTAATCTGGGTGAGCCTTGTAAAAGTCTGTTAGAAGCGTATTATTTTCAAAAGAAAAATATGCAGGATATTGCTGCAAATTTTGGTTATACCAATGCAGCTAATGCAAAGACGCAGAAATATAAATGCCTGCTGAGGTTAAAAAAATTGTTTTTTACACATTATAAAAACGGGATAGGTGATGGATGATATTAAAATTTTAGATACAGTAGAACGCTACATCCTGGGTGAAATGAAACCGGATGAAAGGCTACAATTTGAAAATCTCCGCAAAACTGATACGGAAATAGATCAGTTGGTGGTGGAGCATACTTTATTTTTACAACAGCTGAATCATTTTGGTGAGCGAAAAAATTTCAGAAGTTCCCTTAACAAAATACATACAGATTTAACTGAACAGGGGAAGATAGATTCCATGAAGCTTAAAGGCCGCTCAAAAGTTGTTTATCTGTGGAAAAGGTATAAACGGGTGGCCGCCATCGCAGCAAGTATAGCCGGAATTACCACGCTTACAATTAGTGCACTTGTTTGGTCATTTTCACCCAAACAAAATGAAAATGTGCAGGATTTAAACCGCCAGCTTGAAGTAATGAAGAAAGTACAGCGGGATCAGACGGCTGTTGTTAACGATATTAAAAACCAGATCAGCACAGAGAAAAAAGCAGAGAAAAAAGTCATCCAGTTTAAATCAGGCGGTACCGGATTTTTAATAGATGGCAAAGGCTACCTGATTACCAATGCACATATTATCCGCAATTCAAAAAACATTGTTGTCATTAATAACAAAGGTGAAGAATATAGTGTAATTGTACTGAAAACAGATAATGAAAGAGATATTGCTATACTAAAAATTGAAGATAAAAGCTTTAAAACAATTCCTTCTCTTCCTTATGGCATCAGCAAAACGGTTAGTGATGTTGCAGAACCTATCTATACACTTGGTTATCCCCGCAATGATATTGTTTATAGCGAAGGATACCTTAGTGCCCGAACAGGATTTAATGGCGATACATTAAGCTGCCAATTAGGAATTGCGGCTAACAGGGGAAACAGCGGTGGCCCGGTATTCAATCATGAAGGAGAAGTGATTGGCATGTTAAGTGCTAAAGAGACCGAAGCAGAGGGAGTAGCATTTGCCATTCAATCAAAATATATATTTGACGCTATTGACGCATTGAAAAAAGACACCAGTTACCGTTCGCTTAAGCTTTCTACCCGGTCATCTGTTCGTGGAATGGATAAAAAACAACAGGTGAAAAAAATTCAGGATTTTGTGTTTATGGTAAAAGGCGACTGATTCTCCGTCAAGTTCAGAAAATAATTCCCTATACAAGCATAGCTATTCTCCATTTGGAGGTAGCTTTTTTTTATCCCCTATTTACTCCAAAGGTTTTTTGGATATTCCCCTTCAGCAATCAATTGGTGCAGACACTGATGAACATAGGGAGCGTCTTCCTTGTATGTAACACCAAACCAAAGAGAGGTAGTAGGAATAACTACAATTGCGCCGCCTTCTTTAATAAACTGGTCTGCAACAATAGGAATAAAAAATTCTGATTTCAGTTCCATTCCTTTTTTTTGTAAAAATTCTTTAAACAGGTTTTTTGTATAAGAAAAAAAAGAGGGATCAAAACACCAGAAATTCATTGAGACAGTTGTTGTAATTGAAAGCTCTTCCGGCTCAAGCCCATCATCGCAAATAATTTTTCCGTCTTTTTTTGAAATATTGATTCGTTCAGTTATGGTTGCCAGGTTGCCATCGTGATCCAATCCGCAAACACCACGGTTCACCGTGCCATGGTCAGACAATGTACTTTCCAGATTGTAGCCAATTATAGCATAATTCTTTTCTGCACACGCAATAGTAAGAAACGAAGCCGCATTTTCAAATGCATTTTGACCATAAAAATCATCCGCATTAATAACTGCAAAGGGCTCTTTCACTACATTCATCGCACAAAGCACTGCATGGGCTGTGCCCCAAGGCTTCGTCCTTTCAGCAGGCATTTCAAACCCATCACTAAATGATTGCAGTTCCTGAAAAACATAAGCTGTTTCAATCCTGTTTTTCAGTTTAGGTTCAAAGATTGCTTTGAAATTATCAGCAAATTCTTCCCGGATAATAAAAACAATTTTTCCGAAACCCGCCCGGATTGCATCAAAAATCGAATAGTCCATGATTGTTTCACCAGATGGCCCAAACCCTTCCACCTGCTTCATACTTCCATACCGGGAAGCCATGCCTGCTGCTAAAATTACCAGAGTAGGTTTCATTTCTTCATTTTAAAGTGAGAACAAAATTAATATAAATTTGCCATGCCGGAAGGGCTATTTAATAATGCAGGATATCAATCTACACAATATCACAACAGACAATTTATCCCTTCCGTTATATAATGAAAAAAAAATAAGGGTTGATATATTGAGGTTGGATAAAGTTCATCCGCAGGTTTCCGGTAATAAATGGTTTAAACTACGGTATTACCTGGAAGAAGCAAAGACAGAAGGGAAAAAAACAATGGTGACATTTGGCGGAGCCTGGTCAAATCATATTTTAGCTACTGCAGCAGCCTGTAAAATAAATAACGTAAACTGTATTGGCATTATCCGGGGTGAGCAATCTTCCAAACTATCACTTACGCTTATCCATGCAAAAAAATTGGGAATGCAATTAGTCTTTATCAGCCGTGAAGACTACCGGCAACAAAAAATTCCAGAAGAATATTACAACAGTGCTTACTATATTATTCCCGAAGGTGGCTATGGACTAAATGGTGCAAAAGGTGGAGCAACTATTCTTGATAACTGCAAAAAAGAAATTTATACGCATATTGTTTGCGCGGCAGGTACCGGAACTATGACCGCCGGGTTAATAAATGGGGCATCTCCGGACAGCCGGGTAATTTCAATCAGTGTTTTGAAAAATAATTTTGCCCTTGAAGAAAAAATAAAGTTTCTAACGGGTAAAACTGAAACTACCTGTCATGTCAACCACGATTATCATTTTGGAGGATATGCCAAAAAAAAATCTTTATTGATAAATTTTATGAATGAGTTCTATCATCAAACTGGTATACCATCTGATTTTGTTTATACAGGAAAATTATTTTTTGCTGTAAATGATATGATCCACAATAATTTTTATCCGGTGGGTAGCAACCTGGTTATTATTCATAGTGGGGGTTTAGCAGGTAATGCCTCTTTAAGTAAAGGAACGTTAATATTTTAGTTTTTTTGAGGCACTGTCTTATCTTTGTTCCTATTAGGAAACGAATCCAATCCTAATTTCGTTCTGACAATATGAAAATACTGACTTTATTTCTGGTTTTTTCCGCACTTATTGCCGACAAAACCACCAATGCACAGGATACATTACCTAACTTTTCACTGAAAAATATTGGTAATAACCGGATCATTATCGGATGGGTCAATAATTTTTCAAACATCAGGCAGATCACCATTCAACGTTCTTTCGATAGCCTATCCGGCTTTAAATCACTTTTAAGCGTTACTGACCCTTCTTCGACGCAAAATGGTTATGTGGATACTAAAGCTACAACTAACCACATGTTTTACCGGCTTTACATTATGCTTGACAAGGGCGTCTTTTTTTTCAGCGATGCTAAACAACCTGTTGCAGATTCTATGAACAAAACCATCCTACCAATTGGAACGGTTAAATTACCTGAATTAGATAAAGCAGGCGTACCAATAGTAAAAGACAAACCTCTTCAGGATGGTTATATGCCATCATTATTGGTGTATACTCACCGGGATGGCTACCTGCAAATCAGTCTTCCGCTTGATGAGAAATCAAAGAAATATTCAATAAAATTTTTTGAAGAATCCGGTCCTTTACTTTTTGAATTAAAAGATATGAAGGAAAAGAATTTTAAAATTGATAAAACAAATTTCTACCATGCCGGTTGGTTCCGGTTTGAATTGTTCGAAGATGGGAAGTTGCTGGAGAAAAATAAGTTCTACCTCGAGAAGGATTTTTAAACAAGATCCGAATCAAATACTTTTTCAAAATTATTCTTTACTTTTTCTTTCACTTCAGTCATATCCTGCTTATAGCCCAGCTCCTTTTCAAGGGAAGTAACTTGTTTATTGACAATTCCGCAGGGAATAATATGATTGAAATAAGATAAATCAGTGTTTATATTAAATGCAAAACCATGCATGGTGATCCAGCGGCTGCAGCGGACCCCAATTGCACATATCTTTCTTTCTTTCCCAGGTACACCCGGCTCTATCCATACACCCGTTTCGCCAGTTGAGCGATCACCCTTGATTCCATATTCAGCCATTGTCAGTATGATCACTTCTTCGAGGTTCCGAAGATATTTTCCAATGTCTGTATAAAATTTTTCGAGATCAAGAATTGGATAAGCAACAAGCTGATCAGGGCCATGAAAAGTAATATCTCCACCCCTGTTTGTATTAAAAAATTGAATTTCCCTTTTTATTAATTCCTCGTTTTCCAGCAATACATTTTTTTTATTACCACTTTTACCTAACGTATAAACCGGTGAATGCTCTACAAATAAAAGATAATGTGAGGTAGTGTCAGGCAATGGTTCTTTTTCACCGATACCGGCACTTACAACTTCCTGTGGTTTGGATAAAGCGGACTTTATTTGCACATTTTTTTGCAATAGTTTTTCCTGATAATCCCAGGCTGCCTGGTAATCCATCAACCCGAGATCTTTAAATAGTATTTCCTGTCGTTCCCTCATTGAAACACAAATCTACCAACAAATCATCATCCATTACCTTTGCAGGGTGATACACTTCTAACATACTATTTTTGCAACCTTTTTCGCATTATTGCTAAGCGGTTGTCCCAGTGGTAAAACCTGTATCATCAACAAAAAAAACAACAGCATGAATGAAGAGTTTGCTAAGGATGTTCAGGACATAAATGAGACCAATGAAGAACTCTATGAACGGTTTACCCTGACTATCGACAAAGGGCAAGACCCACTACGTATTGATAAATTTTTGATGAACCGTATTGAAGGAGCCACCAGAAATAAACTTCAACAGGCAATCAGACTGGGGATGGTGTTAGTGAATGGAAAAGAAATAAAATCCAACTACAAAATAAAGCCATTGGATTCAATCATTATATACTCAGACATGAGTCCGGAACAAACTGATGTAGTGCCAGAAAAAATGGATTTGAATATTGTATATGAAGATGCCGACCTGATGATCATCAATAAGCCGGCAGGCATGGTCGTGCATCCGGGAAGTGGTAATTACACAGGCACGTTACTCAATGGCGTTTCCTATTATCTTCAACAACTAAATCCGGATCTTTCAGAAGACAGTTTACCAAGATTTGGATTGGTACATCGAATAGATAAGAATACCAGTGGTCTGCTGGTGCTGGCAAAAACCGATAAAGCCATGCGCCACCTGGCCAAACAATTTTTCGATCATACAACCAATAGAAAATATGTTGCCCTTGCATGGGGTGATATACAAAATGATACCGGCACAATTGTAGCACATGTTGGCCGTAATCTACGGTACAGAAAATTATTTGAAGCCTATCCTGAAGGTGATCATGGAAAAGATGCTACCACGCATTACAGAGTGCTGGAACGATTGGGCTATGTAACATTGGTTGAATGTGTTTTAGAAACCGGCCGTACCCACCAGATCAGGGTACATATGAAATACATCGGGCATCCATTATTCAATGATGACTTTTATGGCGGCGATAAAATTGTAAAAGGCACCGTATATGCCAAGTACAAACAATTTGTTGAAAATTGTTTCCACATCTGTAAGCGACAGGCCCTTCATGCAAAAACACTGGGCTTTATTCATCCTACCACCGGGGAACAATTGTTTTTTGAAGCTCCTCTGCCAGATGATATGGAACAAGTAATTGAAAAATGGAGAAAATATGCGGGATCAGTTGGCAGTCAGCAGTGAGCAGCTGATAGTTGGCAGTCAGCTATCTGCAGTTTGCAAATGCCAGCCATATGATTCAACATCCTGAAAAATATTTATACTTTTTCAGACTTCTGATTGCCAACTGCAGGTTGCCGGTTGATTACTGGTCAAAGTCGAATAAAGTTGCTGTGAACATCCCTCGTTCTCTTTTTTTAAACACCACATCAAAACTGCCAATATAGCGGAGTAGTTTAGGTACAAGATAGTTGCCAAACTTTGTCATCTCCACTTCCATATGTACATCAAAATCGTACACCCCTGCATCATAACTCATGTCATAGTTTCGGGCCATTACTTCCATTGTTTTCGCATTGAACCAGGTTACCATACTGTCTATTACAATACTGTGTCTTTCTCCACTTCTTAAATTGCTTTTGGCTTTTACCGAAAAAACATAGCAAGACAACCCTTCATACTCGCCAAAATCAATAATAAAGTCATAGTATTTTGCTTTATCCGGATCAAAAATGTCAATCTTATCACCAATAAAAGGAATGCCGGGTATTTTCTTACCGGGATTGAAAAAAAGCATTTTCAATTGAGCTTTTTGCTTCTCTATTCCGCTTTGCGATTTCGGACGAAAATCAATTCCTTTCACGATATTCGTTTCCCCGCAAACAGAACCTTTTGTAAAAAAAAGGCCACCGTATAATTCTCCCGTATTGTAATTATAACTTCCATCATCATCGTAAAAATTGCCACTGGTCTTTTCATTTAAAATCTGCATACTTCGGCAATTCCCAGAACGGGTTTGTTTTGTTTTACTTACCAAAGAAGCTTTTATATTTCCTTTTTTATCTTTTATCCTGATATCATTCCACGCAGTAAAACCCAGCAAATGAAGATTCCGAAAAGCTTTATAAAAAGTGGTGTCCTTCTTTACCCTATCAATAAAACGAGGAACATTTAAATCGGTACGAAGGATTACTTCGGAAAGGCTTACCATTTTCGATAAACGTTCCGTATCGAGTGAGTCTTCCTGTTGTGCACAAATAGAAAAAGGAAAAAATACCAATACCAAAATCTTCAATACATTCATCTTCATGTGGTAAATATTTTTTTGAACTCAGCTGTATTCACCGATAATCTTTATCCCGGAAAAAGCATTTTGTAATCAACATTCACTTTCCCTTTTGATATGTCATTTAGTTTTCCTTTCATCAATTTTCGCTTTAGCGGTGCGAGATGGTCGATGAAAAGTTTGCCTTCTATATGGTCATACTCATGCAGAATTACCCGCGCAGTTATTCCCGTAAAGGTTTTTGTTTGTTGTACAAATTGCTCATCGCAATAGTTCAGGGTAACTTTCTCCTGCCGGTAAATATCTTCACGGATTTTAGGAATGCTGAGGCACCCTTCATTATATGGCCATTCATCACCCTCCAACTCAGCAATATGTGCGTTGATAAAAACTGCTTTTAACCCTGTATCACCCGGATACTCCGCTTTCTCTTCATCCTCCATATTATTGTACATCTGAACAGTATCTACCAAAAAAAACCGGATATCCTTATTTACCTGGGGTGCAGCCAGGCCAACGCCACTGCTGGCATACATTGTCTCCCACATATCTTCAATGAATTTGTCCAACTGAGGATATTCAGACGTGATATCGGTGGCCACTTTCCTGAGTACGGGATGGCCATAAGCTACTATAGGAAGAATCATGTATTTAAATAAATTAAAGCAGCAAAATTAACGGCAATTAACCAGTTAACCAATTGACCGGAGATATTCCTGCAACATAATAGTGGCTGCTATTTCATCCACCAGGGCTTTGTTTCGCCGCTGCATCTTCTTTAAACCCATTTCCAACATTGCGTCCTTCGCCATTTTAGAAGTATATCGTTCATCCACCTTTAATATGGGCATTGCAGGAAAGTTCTTTTCCAATTCTTTAATACATTTTGTTACCAGCGGTGTGGCATGAGTAGCAGAATTGTCCCAGTTGGTAGGCCAACCAATTATTATTAACTCCACCGTTTCTTTGGAAAAATAATCTTTGAGAAAAGGCATTAATTCTTTTGAATGAAGCGTGGTAAGTCCGGTAGCAATTATTTGCAATGGATCCGTAACGGCAATGCCGGTTCTTTTGATACCGTAATCTATGGAGAGGATGCGGGACAAATTAATTAATGATTAATAATTAGTAATTAAAAATTGATAACCAGGTCAGCAATCACAAAGATGGCGAAAACAACTGAAGCAATGCCGTTGGCGGTCATAAATGCAAGGTTAACTTTTCGTAAATCACTTGGTTTAACAACGGAATGCTGGTAACCCAACATAATAACAAATACAGCCGCACCTATCCAGTAAAGCCAACTAAAATTTCCATAATAACCTGCTATCATAACAGCAGCAGCACTTAATAAATGTAATAATTCTGATATCCTCAATGCTTTTACTTTACCCAGCCAGGCAGGAATAGAAAACAGTTTCTGTGATTTATCAAATTCTTCATCCTGTAAAGCATAAATAATATCAAACCCACTCACCCAAAAAATAACAGCCATTGAAAAAAGTAGGGGAAGCATAGCAAACTGACCTGTTACGGAGAGATAAGCACCAATTGGCGCCAATGATAAACCCAGTCCTAGTATTAAATGACAAAGGGGCGTAAATCTTTTTGTATAACTATATCCCAATACCACTATTAGTGCAACCGGTGAAAGAAAAAAGCAAAGCCGGTTAATAAAAAAAGTACAGCCTATAAAAAGTAAACTGCTTAAAATGGTAAATAATAACGCGTTGTTAGCAGAGATAACACCAGCCGGAATTTCTCTTATCGCAGTTCTGGGATTTTTTGCATCATATTGCCTGTCCAGATACCGGTTGAAAGCCATGGCCGCACTTCGGGCAAAGATCATGCAGCCGATGACAAGGAGAAATTTACTACTTAAAGAATTTCTGTCAAATTGAAGGGGGAAAATTATTTTTTTCCATTCCGGATTAACTGATGTTTTGTCAACTATTCCAAGAAAAAAGCCAATCAACGCAAAGGGCATTGCGAAAATGGTATGAGAAAATTTTATTAGAGAGAGATAACTTTTTACTTTCGACATTTTTCAAAAAAATTAAATGAATCTACGATCTAAGTCTCCCCTTTAGGGGGTCAGGGGGTTTATTCGGTTCCTCACTAATTCCCACAACACCACACCCACCGCTGTAGCGATATTCAATGAATGTTTCATCCCCAATTGTGGAATTTCTATACAACCATCACAAAGCATAATAGTTGCCTGCTCTACTCCTGCATTCTCGTTTCCAAAAATGACCGCTATTTTTTCCTCCGGTTCAAAACCAATCGCATTTAATTTAAAACTGCCTTCTGTTTGTTCAACAGCATAAACATTGTACCCATTTTCCCGGAGATCAGCTATCGCTTCAGCAGAATTTTCAAAATGTTTCCACTGTACAGATTCTTCTGCTCCCAGGGCTGTTTTTTTTATTTCTTTGTGAGGAGGCTGTGATGTATAACCGATAATATAAATGGAATGTACCAAAAATGCATCGGAAGTACGAAACACACTACCCACATTATAAGCACTTCGGATATTTTCCAATACAACTATAACAGGAGTTTTCTCTGTGTGTTTTAATTCCTCCACCGATTTGCGGCCCAACTCATCCATGTTCAGTTTTCGCATAACGCAAATATAGCAACGAGTTATGAGTTGCTGGTTACGAGAAGGGAAACCCTGAGAATTAATAGTTATACAATTCTTTCGGGAACAACTCGACACCAGCAACTCATAACTCGAACTTTTTTCTACTTCAAATTCACGATCTTCTTATCCTTCGGATACTTCACACTATAACTGAATCTTACTTTTCTGCTTTCCCCTGGTTTCAAATCAATTTTCCATGTCAACACCCCGGTTTCCACATTTACCATCGCTTCGCTTCCATCCTCTAATTTCACTTCTACCTCCTTTATTGTACTTAACGGAAACTGATCCTTCAACAAAATATTGATATCCGTTAATTTATTGTTCTTTACCAGTATTTCATAAGTAAATACCTGCCTGCTGCTTCCGCCAGTTGTTTTTAAGCTACTAAATTCTTTTACCAATGAACGTTTTATGGCGATCCTTTTATCCCTTCCCAATGAGAGGTTCAACGTATCAGCTGTAGTATTAGGGTCAATTACCGATTTACCAATATAGGTGTCGTCCATTATTATGTTTGCATCGCCAGGCAATAAATCAAGGTTTTGCCAATCGGCCACTTCTGCCAGCAAATAAGCTTCTTTGTCTATCCTGGGCACCGCATAATTTTTTAAAATACACGAAATTTCCTGGTCTTTTATTGTTACACTATGCAGTTTGCCATCGCTTTCTATATCATATGGCAAATCAATTTCAAAGTTGGTATTCAACTGGCCTTCATTCAACGTAGTATATTGCTGCAACGTACTTGGATCAATATTCAGATCTTTCTCCTTTTGCTGTTTATACTGCCCAACTCCATCTGAAACGACTACTTCTGATAAAACTTTATCGTCACTAAATGATTGGATCATATTTCTTGTAGCATTACCCGCCGCTGCCCTTTTTTGCAGATCGGTATAAAGACCGGGAACATATAATTGCAGGTACCAGGGTGTTAAAATTGGCGCGGATACGCCAAAATTGGGCGTTCCGGTACTCAAGGTCAATTTTGTATTCTTCCAGTCAATTCCGGTGGTCTGTGTTAAGGAGGCTTTGTATACCATTTTTACTTTATTCGTTTTTGAATTAACCCGTATATCATATAAAGCTGTCCACCCCGCATTAGGTGTATAATAGGATAAGTCTACAGGGATTTCACCTGACCGCTTACAGATTACCTGCAGAAAAACCTGCCCATATGGCTTTTGTTTAACTGGTACCACGGTGGTAATTGTGGCTATACGTTTTCTTATCTCATCAATTCGTTTATTTTGCAACACAATGTTCTGACTCTGGTTATAGATATTCGTTTTCAATTTTTCGATTTTCGCATTATAGTATTCCAGTAATTTTAATATTTCATCACTTGTTAACGGCTTATTACTGATAGATTTAAAAGTCGCTTCAATCAGCAAGCCGGTTTTGTTTAAAATTTCCTGGTCAATTGAAACCAAATTATTTATCCGCCCGATTTCTCTTTGTACCAGCACTATACTGTCTTCCAATTTTTCCACTTCTCTGCTTTTAGGCATCACTGGTAACGCTGGATAATAAACTCTATAATATTGCGACAATAACGCCACTTCTTCCGGCACACTTATCTGCAGACTATTAATGTCCACATTCGTACTTAATAAATTGATCATAATAATTTTTGTACCGGCATCCACTTTAACTTTGGCCATATGTGTCAATTCTGCACCATAACCAAAATACACAGCTGCTGAAGTAATGGAGGCATCTATCCTGGCAGTATCTCCGTTTTCACGAATCAGGCCCTGTGCATTTGATAATACACAAAAAAGTAGTACCCCGGGAATGAGAAGGATTTTTTTCATGGCAATTTTTATTTTTCAAGAGATGCCAAAAGAAGTAAGGTTACATAAACACTTCCTTATTTTTGTTCTTCCCGGTATCGAAAAAGGTATCGGCAGGTTCAAAAAATGTCAAAAACAGCTTCTCCAGATACACCCATGATGCAGCAGCATCGGTCCATCAAGCAGAAATACCCTGATGCAATATTGCTTTTCCGTGTGGGTGATTTTTATGAAACCTTCGGACAAGATGCGATAGTGGCTTCCCAGGTTTTGGGAATCACTTTAACAAAAAGAAATAATGGGGCTGCTTCATCTTCCGAATTGGCAGGATTTCCACACCATGCACTAGATACTTATTTACATAAATTGGTAAGGGCAGGTCACCGGGTGGCAATTTGTGACCAGCTGGAAGATCCAAAACAAGCCAAAGGCATTGTGAAAAGAGGTGTAACTGATATGGTAACACCCGGAACAACAGTAAATGATAAATTATTAGAACATCATAGTAATAATTTTTTAGCCGCCATTCATTTTGCCGCTAATGAACAATTTGGGCTATCCTTCCTTGATATTTCAACCGGCGAATTTTTTATTGCTGAAGGTGACCGGGAATATGCAGATAAATTGCTGCAAAGTTTTAAACCGGCTGAAGTAGTTTTTCAACGTCATCAGCAAAAGAAATTTAAAGAATTTTTCAGCAATAAAATTTACACATACTCATTAGACGAATGGGTTTTTGAAACAGTGTATGCAGAAGATTTATTGCTGAAACATTTTCAGACACATTCCTTAAAAGGGTTTGGCGTAGATGAAATGAAAAACGGACTAATTGCTGCCGGCGCAATAATTCATTATTTAAAAGATACTGAACATCCCAACCTGCAGCATATTACTTCCCTGCAAAGAATGGACAGGGATGATTTTTTGTGGATGGACCGTTTTACTATCCGCAACCTTGAATTGGTATATGGAAATTCTGAAGGCAACCATACATTGCTCAGCGTTTTAGACAATACCGTTTCACCCATGGGCGCCCGTCTTTTGAAACGATGGATTGTTTTTCCTTTAAAAGACATATTGAAAATAAATGAACGTCTGGATACCGTTGAATACCTGATAAAAGAAACTGATTTCCGTAATAAAATTTCTCAGCATATAAAATTATGTGGTGATATAGAACGATTGGTTTCTAAAATACCCATGAAGAAAATCAATCCGAGAGAAGTACTGCAACTGGCAAGGGGATTAAAACAAGTGGAAGCGGTTAAACAGCTCTGTCTTGCTTCTTCCAATGAATACCTTAAACGTCTCGGTGATGCATTGAACCCCTGCCCGTATATTGCTGAGAAAATATTTAAAGAAATTGTTGACAATCCCCCGGCATTAGCTGTTAAAGGAGGAATGATGAACAGCAACGTCAACGCTGAACTTGATGACTTACGCCAGATTGCATTTAATGGTAAAAATTATCTCACCCAATTACAGCAAAAAGAAGCTGAACGTACCGGAATTGGATCACTGAAAATTGGCTTTAATAATGTTTTTGGTTATTTTTTAGAAGTTACCAATTCACAAAAAAACAAAGTGCCTCCTGAATGGATGCGAAAACAAACGCTGGCAAATGCAGAAAGATATATCACACCTGAATTAAAAGAGTATGAAGAAAAAATAACCGGCGCCGAAGAGAAAATACTTAAAATTGAGCTGGAATTATTTGAAGCACTGCTGAATGAATTAGGTGACTACCTCGCCCCTGTTCAAACAAATGGTAATTTGCTGGCCATACAGGATTGCCTTTGCTGCTTTTCCAATAATGCCATTCAATACCGGTATAAAAAACCGCTGCTGCATACCGGTGATGAGCTGATTATTAAAGAAGGCCGCCACCCGGTAATAGAAAGAAACCTGCCTGTTGGTGAATCTTATATCAGCAATGATTTGTCATTAAATAAAACCGATCAACAGTTAATCATTCTTACCGGCCCGAATATGAGTGGCAAATCAGCCTTACTCAGGCAAACTGCACTTATTACACTGATGGCACATACCGGCTCTTTCGTTCCTGCAGGAGAAACTAAAATTTCACTGACGGATAAAATATTTACCAGGGTTGGCGCATCAGATAATCTGAGTGGCGGCGAATCAACTTTTATGGTGGAAATGAATGAAACGGCGAGTATCATTAATAATATCACCGATAAAAGCTTAATCCTTTTAGATGAAATTGGCAGAGGAACATCTACTTATGATGGTATTTCTATCGCCTGGAGTATTGCAGAATACCTGCATAATTCTCCTCATCAACCAAAAACACTTTTTGCTACCCATTATCATGAGTTGAATGAATTGGAAGAAAAATTTCCAAGAGCCAAAAATTTTCATGTCACCAATAAAGAAGTGGGGAATAAAATAATCTTCCTGAGAAAGCTGGCAAGGGGTGGCAGCACGCATAGTTTTGGTATTCATGTTGCAAAAATGGCCGGAATGCCACCTTCATTAATTGAACGGGCCAATGAAATTCTGCAACATTTAGAAAGTATTCATGAAAACGGAAAAGCCGGCACTTCAACTACCAACAATGGGATAATTGATAAAATAAAAAATATAACAGCTCCTAAAATGCAATTATCCATATTTGATGCGCATACCGAGACGTTTAACGAAATCAGAAAACTACTGGAAGAGGCTGATATCAACCGGCTTACCCCGGTGGAAGCCCTGCTGAAACTCCAGGAAATCAAGAATAAGCTGAAATAAACAGGTTACCCACACCCTTTTGGCTATTTTTTGAAAAATCGTGTCATTAGGAAAAACTTCTTATTTTTACCCCAAATACTGCAACCATGAAATTGATCAAACTATCTGCTTTTGCATCCCTACTAATTGTTTTCGTATTAGGCATTAGTTCCTGCAAAAGAGCTGCTGAAGAAAAAAAAATTACCGATTACTCTAAAAATGGTATCATCATGAGTGGTGCCCAGGAAACTCCGGCTGTGCCTTCTTCTGCGCTTGGCACAATGGATGTTTTTTATAGTAAAGATACCCGTACACTAACTTATAAAGTAACCTGGTCAGGTCTCTCTGACTCTTTATCACTGATGCATATTCACGGCCTGGGACCAACAGGTTTTGCTGCAGGTGTATTTCAGAATATTGTTGCCGCCTCTAACTCCATTTTTCCTCAAAAAACAAATGGCAAATTCACTTTTCTGAAATCAGGTACCATCAGTGGTACTTTACTGGTTGATGGCGTAGCAATCAAAGAACAGGACTTATTAAATGGAGTATATTATATGAATATTCATACTTCCGTTTACCCGGCTGGTGAAATCAGAGGACAAATAACTTTTTAATAATTAAGCAGGATATTTTTAGTGAACCGTGTCATTTTTGCGACACGGTTTTTTTTGTGTCGGAAAAAGTGAATTGATTATTTAGCAACAAACCAAAGTTGCTTGCTATCATTCCAGTCTCCGTTATAATTTATAAACAATTCTTCTCCTGCTTTTATTGTTGTAACAGTTTTGATACTTATCAGTTGTAATTCAAAATCCATTTCATACTCACAATTACTTTCATAAGAATGGTTGAAAACAGGCACATATCCCATGGCCATACAACACTTTGTCTCCCCTTCGCCCCATTCAAAAATATAGTCATGCAATAATGTCTGATCCAGCAATTGCCTTTCTTCCTGGCTCATCACAATTACCGGAGCTACTTCAACCACCGTTCCGGCTGCAATAGCTTCTGAAGTAAAAACACCCCGGCCCATAGAAGCCGTAGGCCCGATAAATAAAAAAGGGAGAATCATAGATAACTGATAGATGATAAATGAAAGATGATAACTTCTTACAGCTTAAAATTACTGATTGGAAAGCAACATTCTGCTTTTAAACCAACTATACTTTTTCATGACTGATACCATCAGGAACAACTATCATCTATTCATTGTCATCTATCATCTGTCAACTATCCATTGTCATCTATCATCTATCATCTATCCATTGTCATCTGTCATCTGTCCATTGTCTTCTGTCCACTATCAACTAAATTTGTACAATGTCATTGCAGCTGGAACAACATACTCTTCTGGAACAGTTTGAAGCTATCATCAGGAAAGAAGATAAGCTGCAAATACGGGAATTTCTGGATGATCAGAATATCAGTGATGTGGCAGATCTGGTAGAAGAGTTTCCTCAATATGAAGGCAGTATAATAGCCAACATGTCGGTGCACCGTGCAGCCAGTGTTTTTAAAATACTTGACCTATCTGTACAAAAAAGAATTATACATGAATTACAGCCTGATACGACAGCTTCTTTACTCAACGACTTACCGGCAGATGACCGCACTGATTTCCTGGAAGAACTACCGAGTAATGTAGTACGGGAACTGATAAAGTTGCTGGATCCCGATGAAAGAAAAATAACCTTATCGCTCCTGGGTTATCCGGAGAATAGTATCGGCCGTTTAATGACACCGGATTATGTATATGTATATCCGGAAAATACCATTGAAGAAGTTTTTGCTACCATCCGGAAATATGGCAAAGACAGTGAAACCATTAACGTTATTTATGTAATTAATGAAAAGGGCGAATTGCTGGATGATATCCGTATAAGGGATTTTATTTTAAATCCCCCCGATAAAAAAGTGTCGGAGCTGATGGATGAACGTTTTATTTCATTGCATCCGGAAGATGATCAGGAAATGGCCGGTGAAATATTTAAAATGAATAACCGGGTAGCTTTACCGGTAATCAGCAAGAGCAACAAGCTGCTTGGCATTGTTACAATTGATGACATACTTTGGGTAGCCAGTGAAGAATTCAGTGAGGATATGCAAAAAATGGGTGGTACAGCGGCATTGGATGAACCCTACCTGGATGTTCCACTTTTTAAATTATACAAAAAAAGAATTATCTGGCTTATCATACTCTTTATAGGAGAAACGCTGACTATTGCTGCAATGTCCAGTTTTCAAAAAACACTGGAACAGGTATTGGTGTTGTCCACTTTTATTCCTCTAATTATTTCAAGCGGAGGTAATAGTGGTTCACAGGCAGCTACACTTATTATACAGGCATTGGCACTGGGAGAAATAAGCGTACATGATTGGTGGCGTATTGCCAAAAGGGAAATTCTATCAGGCCTTTTTATGGGAATCACATTGGGCATTCTGGGGTTTTTTATCGTATTTGCCGGGTACCAGTTTTTTGATTTATTTGGGGAACACTATATCCGGATTGGCGTTGCAATCGGGACAGCAGTTATTGGCGTTGTACTTTGGGGCACTATCATGGGCTCTATGCTTCCCTTATTATTAAAAAGATGCGGGGCAGATCCGGCTACCTCCTCTACCCCTTTTATTGCAACCCTTGTAGATGTTACCGGTCTGCTTATTTATTTCGGCACTGCATTCTTATTGCTAAAAGGTGTATTATTATAAAAAATAATAAGCCGTTATAAAATTCAGGGAATTTCTCCTGGTTCAATATTTTTCATGTGAGTAAGCAGATACACCGTTGACTATTTTGAAATCTATACCTTTGAACAATAAAATAAAACACCAATGTGTGGAATTGTAGGATACACCGGCCCCAGAGAAGCTTACCCCATCATCATAAAAGGATTAAAACGGCTGGAATACCGTGGCTATGATAGTACAGGTGTTGCACTTCAATGCAGCAATGGGCTGAATGTATTCAAGAAAAAAGGGAAGGTTGCTGAATTAGAAGAATATATTATCGGCAAAGATCTTCAGGCTAATGTTGGCATTGGTCATACTCGCTGGGCTACTCATGGTGAACCAAGTGACCGCAATGCTCACCCCCACCAATCATCCAGTGGCAAACTGGCAATGATACACAATGGTATCATTGAAAATTATTCACAACTAAAAAAAGAACTGACCAGCAAAGGCTATATTTTCAACAGTGATACTGATACGGAAGTATTACTCAACTTTATAGAAGAAATTAAAAATAATAATCAGTGTGATCTGGAAGAAGCGGTAAGGATTGCTTTAAAAAGAGTAACCGGCGCCTATGTTATTTTGTTACTGGATGAAGACAACCGGGATACAATTATTGCCGCCAGAAAAGGCAGCCCCCTGGTAATTGGTATTGGTAAAGGTGAACACTTCCTTGGCTCAGATGCATCTCCCATGCTCGAATACACTAAAGAAGTTGTATATGTAAATGATTATGAACTGGCCATTATAAAACCAGATGAACTGATTCTGAAAAACCTGGGTAATGAAAAAATCACCCCGTATGTTCAAAAATTAGACCTGGAATTAGCAGCCATTGAGAAAGTTGGTTTCGAACATTTTATGTTGAAAGAGATTTTTGAACAACCACAAACTATTTATGATTGCCTCAGAGGAAGATTAAATGCTGCTGAAGGAACTATTACTATGAGCGGTATTCAACAACATGCCGAAGAAATAATGACCGCCAACCGCATCGTTATGGTAGCCTGTGGTACCAGCTGGCATGCTGGTCTGGCAGCTGAATATATTTTTGAAGAACTTTGCCGGATAAATGTGGAAGTGGAATATGCATCTGAATTCCGTTATAGAAACCCGGTAATAAATAAAGGAGATATCATCATTGCCATTTCACAAAGCGGTGAAACAGCGGATACACTGGTTGCTATTGAAAATGCCAAAGCAAAAGGTGCACTAATATTAGGTGTAGTGAATGTAGTCGGCTCATCCATTGCGAGGTTAAGTCACGGTGGCGCTTATACGCATGCAGGACCTGAAATAGGTGTAGCAAGCACTAAAGCATTTACTGCGCAACTGGTAGTCTTAATAATGATTGCACTGAAGATCGGCTATATTAAAGGTTCTATATCCGAAGAAAGATATATGAAGTTATTGAAAGAATTGGAAGAGATACCGGAAAAAGCCGCCTGGACTTTACAACATAGCGATCATATAAAAGTATTGGCTGAAAAATATAAAGATGCCAGAGACTTTCTTTACCTGGGACGTGGTTATAACTTTCCGATAGCGTTAGAAGGTGCATTAAAATTGAAAGAAATTTCTTATATCCATGCAGAAGGTTATCCGGCCGCAGAAATGAAACATGGTCCTATTGCATTAGTAGATGAAAATTTGCCGGTTGTCTTTGTTGCTACAAAAGACATGTACCATGAAAAAGTAGTAAGTAATATGCAGGAAATAAAAGCCCGGAAAGGAATAGTGATCTCCGTAATAACTGAAGGTGATGAAGTGTCAACTGACATTTCTGATGATGTAATGATTGTACCAGAAGCCGATGAAATACTGGCACCAATACTTAGTGTTATTCCTTTACAATTACTGGCTTATTATATCGGTGTAGCCAAAGGTTGTGATGTTGATAAGCCCAGGAACCTGGCAAAAAGTGTGACGGTGGAGTAAAACCCCTCCCTTCCTACCCTGATTTCCATCGGGGCTAAAAGGGGATACACAGGTCAATGATTCCACATTGATTTAATAAGTTCTTTATAGCATTTAGTTGATTATTGTGTTACCAGCATTTGTTTTTCATAGCCTGCCCCGCTGTTGTTTTGCGGGGGCATCATCGTTGTGTAGCACTCTTCAACTTTATGTTCGTTACTTTGCAAATAAGTAACAGCTTCTTAATTTGCAACTATTAATTAACCAACTTTAAAGTACTATAAACTTTAGGGTTTAAAAGCTCCGCCAATCGGCGGATTGGGGTTTTCTATGAATAACATTATTAAAAAGCCTCTCGCCGCCCTGGGATATGAATTCATTGCTAAAGAATTTATTCCTAAAAACAAAAACGAATACCACCTGAGAAATATCCAAAACCGAAGCGGTATCACTTACAGAAAAATTACGGCCGGTGAAATAAAAATACTTGAACGTAATGCGAATAATTCTGATGATTGGGGCAATGTGCTGGTAGCAGATGCTTTCAACCCGGGCCTGGTTAAAAATTGTACTTTTTATGGCCTTGTTCGCATTGGCAAACTGGAGCCCTATTATGTTGAATTCAATAATTTACGCTTACCGGTTGGTCTTTATAATAGTACCATCATCAGTTGTGATATTGGAGATAATGTGGTGATTGATAACGTCAACTTTATGAGTCATTATATAACCGGAAATGAAGTTATCCTGGTCAATATTAATGAACTGGCTACCACTGATCACGCAAAATTCGGCAATGGAGTATTGAAAAAAGGGGAAAATGAATCTGTACGTATCTGGATGGAGATATGCAATGAAAATAGCGGCCGTCGTGTACTTCCTTTTAACGGCATGCTTACCGGTGATGCATGGCTCTGGTCAAAATACAGAAATGATGATAAACTATTAGAAAAATTTAAAGAATTTACGGATAAAAGATTTGATACACAAAGAGGTTATTATGGGAAAATTGGTGACAGAACCGTTATTAAAAACTGTGGCATCATTAAAGATGTATGGGTTGGAAGTGATGCATATATTAAAGGCGCCAATAAATTAAAAAACCTGACGATTAATTCAAGCCCGGGAGAAAAATCACAAATTGGTGAAGGTTGTGAACTAGTCAATGGAATTGTTGGTTTTGGTTGCAGAATATTTTATGGAGTCAAAGCTGTTCGCTTTATCATGGGCTCCAATTCACAATTGAAATACGGAGCAAGATTGATTAATTCATACCTTGGTGAAAACTCCACTATTTCCTGCTGTGAAGTTTTAAATTCACTCATCTTCCCTGCCCATGAGCAACACCACAATAATTCATTCTTATGTGCAGCAACCGTGCTGGGGCAAAGCAATATGGCAGCCGGCGCAACCATTGGTTCCAATCATAATTCAAGAGGTGCCGATGGAGAAATAATAGCTGGAAGAGGCTTCTGGCCGGGCTTATGCGTAAGCCTGAAGCATAATTCAAAATTTGCCTCCTTTACATTGATAGCCAAAGGTGATTTTCCTGCAGAGCTTAATATCCCCATTCCTTTCTCTTTAATCAGTAATGAGGTAAGTACTGATAAACTACTGGTAATGCCGGGCTATTGGTTCCTGTATAATATGTATGCTTTATCCCGCAATGCGGGTAAATATTTAAGCAGGGATAATAGGATCAATAAAACACAAGTGATAGAATATGATTTCCTGGCACCTGATAGTATAAATGAAATATTTGATGGATTAGATATTCTCAGAATGGCAACAGCAAAAGCCTGGTTAAAAAAGAATAAAACTGCTTCGCAAAAAAAACACAGTGAAAGCAAACTTATTGAAGAAAAATCGCTGATAAAAATAGGAGAAACATTATTTGAAAAAGATCCTGAACAAATTAACCAGTTGGAAATTCTGGTTGAAGGATTTGAAAATAGTGATCGGAAAGTACAATTGATAAAAGTGACAGAAGCTTACAAGGTTTTTAAAGAAATGGCGATTTTCTATGGAACCCTTCAACTTATTCAATTCGTTGAAAAAAAGAATATTTCTTCCTGGCAAAAGTTATCACAATTGTTACCCAAAAATTCTATACGTAATCAATGGATAAATATTGGCGGTCAGCTGATACCTGCAGCTGCTGTTAATACCCTGGTTAACAAAATCCGTAACGGCAACATCGGTAGTTGGGATGAAATCCACGACTTTTATAATAAAAAGAGTAACACGTACTCAACAGATAAATTTCAACATGCTTTTGCGTCGCTGCTGGAAATATTAAAATTAACACCAAGAAGGTTTACCAAAAAAGTATTTCTACAACTGCTGCAGCAATCGATGCTGACAAAAGAATGGATGACCAATGCCATTTACGAATCAAGAGCTAAGGACTATCAGAATCCATTCAGGCAAATGGTTTATTCTACTGAACAGGAAATGGGAAAAGTTATCGGCAAATTACAAGACAATACGTTTATTGTTCAGCAATCAGAGGATACCGCTGCTTTTAGTAAAAAAGCAGCAGGTATTATTCAGCAAATGAGCTAAAGGCACCGAAAATTTAAAATCGAAAAAAATATTTAATTTTTTGCGTTAATTTTTAGCTGATATAGGCATATAAATAGAATGAAATCCAATCTGATAGCAAGCTGTATAATATAATACATCAAGCAGGTAATGTTTTAATGGTCTTTTCCCCTCTCCTATTTTTATTACCAATGCAGCCGTAAGCGCTGATCGCTGAATAAAATTATTCAGGTGGTACTGATCGGTAAACATAACCAATGCAGAAGTAGACAAAGGGAATTTGGGCCCCTTTTCCGGGTCATTATCTTTGTATTTATTATTATAACTGAAAGTAGGATAAAACCATTGATCATTTGCTTTAGGAAAAATTTCTTCAAACCCTTTGTATTTATACTGGAGCGCTTCATTAAACCCTTTCGCAAGGCCAGCCGTGAATAACAATGCTCCCGTTAAACGTTTATTACCATCCAGCTTCCATCTTTTTGATTTATCAATTTTTACGTCCTTTACAACAGCTGTTGCCGGAAGCGGTGTACGTTGAAAAATAGAATTGCCCGAAGGTTTATCCTGAACAATATCAATATTGTTTATTTGTCCAAATGAATGAATACTAAAAAGTAATACAGGAATAATAATAAGTTTCATATTAAACAGATTGGTAGTTACAAAATATTACCGGCTGTTCAATAGGAATTGGAAAGGATAGGTTTTTGGAAAATATCATCTGTGAAATAGTATGCACAAAATGAAGTACCGCATAATAGGTAATCAGGAAGGATAGATTTTAGAAATGGGCATTAGCCCTCCACATATTCAGAATGCCAAATTAATTCCTAGAATTTGAATTTGCAAGTAATTAACAGGAAATATTACTGGATTAATATCGTAATTCTACGAAATTGCCCGATAGCAACTGTAGGAACTTCCAGTTAAGAAGTAATTTTTTTTTAAATGATTAAAAGTTTATTTCTTCCTGAAAAATATTCTGACTGGCACCCCTGTCAGTTTAAAATGCAGACGTAGCTGATTTTCGAGATAATTTTTATACGGCGTTTTAATATCGTCCGGAAAATTACAGAAAAATGCAAAAGATGGAACAGCCGTTGGCAATTGTGTGATGAATTTTATTTTTATCGAATTGCCACGAACTACCGGTGGACTATAAGATTGAATGGCTTTCAACATAATTTCATTCAACTGTGATGTTGAAATTTTTTGTTGGCGGTTCTCATACACTTCCAAACCAATTTCTATGGCTTTAAAAATTCTTGTTTTTTCTTTGGCTGAAACAAATAATATGGGCACATCATTAAAGGGTGCCAATTTTTTCTTTAGTTCAATTTCATATTCCCTGGCAGTATTTGTTTCTTTACCAACTAAATCCCATTTATTCACCAGTACAACAATCCCCTTCCCTTTTTTAACAGCCAGGCTGAAAATATTAAGATCCTGCGCTACAATTCCTTTTTCGGCATCCAGCATCAATAAACAAACATCCGCCTCATCTACGGCTTTAATAGCACGGATAACCGAATAAAATTCAAGGTCTTCATGCACTTTAGCTTTACGCCGGATACCAGCTGTGTCAATTAAAACAAATTCCTTCTGAAAAAGATTATAGTGCGTATGTATCGTATCTCTTGTAGTACCGGCAATATCACTTACAATGGTTCTTTCTTCACCAATTAAAGCATTTAACAAAGATGATTTACCCGTATTAGGCTGACCAATGATGGCAAACTTGGGGAGTGCATCTATTTCTTTTGTTTCTTCAGATGCATCTTCGGAAATCAAATCAGCTACTGCATCCAATAATTCACCGGTGCCGCTACCACTTGCCGCTGCAATAAAGAAAATATGTTCAAATCCCAGGCTGTAAAATTCCGAGGCTTCCATCAATCGTTCATTTGAATCTACTTTATTAACTGTCAGAAAAACAGGCTTCGTGCTCTTCCTTAAAAGAGAAGCCATGGAGTCATCCAGTTGTGTCAAACCGGTAGTAGCATCTACCATAAATATGATTGCATTGGCTTCTTCTAACGCTATCAGTACCTGCTTAGCTATTTCTTTTTCGAATATATCCTGGCTGCCAGAAACAAATCCGCCCGTATCAATAACATTATAGGTTTTCCCATTCCAATCTGTAACGCCATACTGACGATCACGGGTAACACCGCTTACATCATCTACAATGGCTTTACGCTGTTCCAGTAAACGGTTAAAGAGTGTACTCTTTCCTACATTTGGTCTTCCTACTATTGCTACTGTAAATGACATATTTTACCCCAACCCGCCGCGGCGGACTAATTTTACTCCGAAAATTTGAATCACTTCTTCGTTATCATAATTCCCAAATCCGGAATGGATTACTAAATATTAATACTATTCTACGTTTTTCCTTTCTGCTACTTGAGGAAAACAAGAACCTAAGTTCCCTTTAGGGACAGGGTTTTTAATACCCGTATTCTTTCAACTGCATCTCATTCTCTCTCCACTTGGGCTTCACTTTTACAAATAATTCCAAGAATATTTTTTGCCCGATAAAAGCTTCAATATCCTTTCTTGCCCCGGTGCCAATCCTTTTTATCATCGAACCTTTATCACCAATCAGAATAGCTTTTTGAGTTTCACGGTGTACGATAATATCAGCTACAATTTTTACCAGGGTTTCCTTTTCTTTATACTCCCTTACCAATACGGCCGTGTGATAGGGTATTTCATCCTGCGCCAGTTCATAGATCTTCTCCCTGATTAATTCACTTACAAAAAAACGGGTATTGAGGTCTGTAATATCATCTCCATCATAAAACGGCTCACCCTCCGGTAAAAATTCTAACAAAGCATTTACCAGTTTCTTTTTATTAATACCTGATAAAGCTGAAATGGTTATAACTTTTTGGCAATATGGTTTTACTGAAAAATAATTGATCGCCTCTTTAATGGTTGATTCACTTACCAGGTCAATCTTATTCAGCACAACAACAGCAGGCACTTTTAAATGTAATGCTGTAAATATCGCATCGCACTCCTCCCATTTTTCTTTTACATCTACCAGCAACATCGCTACATCGGCATCCTCTAATGCACCCTTTACCGCCTGCATCATTTTTTCATGCAGTTTATATTTGGGTTCAATAATACCCGGGGTATCAGAAAAAACCACCTGGTATTCTTTTTCTGTGATGATGCCCTTAATCCGATGTCGTGTTGTTTGCACTTTTGGTGACACAATAGCAAGCTTCTCGCCCATTAAAGCATTTAGCAAAGTGCTTTTACCTGCATTTGGCCTGCCGAATATGTTTACAAAACCTGATTTCATGTCTTTATGAAGCTGGAAATTTATTCCTCTATTAAAATGATTTATTGGCTAACACACATACCCCTGTAAGGAATTATGATTATTACAACTTATCTTTTAATTAAATCCCTGAAGTTGCACACTTTAGGTAGCAAGAAAAGAGGAGGTAATCAATCCTTGCCAGTTGAAATGCAACTGTTTCGGAAAATTGAAAGAGTCACCCACCACAGCGGATGACTCTTTCGTTTGTTGCGAAGGGGAGGATCGAACTCCCGACCTTTGGGTTATGAGCCCAACGAGCTACCGCTGCTCTACTTCGCGGTGCAAAGGTAGCCGTTTGAAGGGTACTTTCCAAACAAAAAACAATCGCTGATACAAACATTTATCTCACAAAAAAGCCAGAACATTGTGTTCTGGCTTTGCTAGCTGATGGCATTGCTTTTAAAAAGATACTTACCCTTTGGAAACACTACTAGCCCCGCTACTCTTTATATCACGTATTACACCATTTCCTTTATATCGTATATCGCTGGCACCATTAGCATGCGCAGACAATTCTTTATTTACTGTTATTTTAATATCACTGGCACCACTTGCTCTTGCATCACAGATATCACTTACCAGATCAAACCCTTTAAAATCACTGGCACCACTTGCCTCGATTGATAATTGCGTTGCAATTCCTGTAATAGTTATATCTGAAGCCCCGCTAAGGTCAACGGTTAACTTATTTACTTCCAGTTTACCTTTTATATCGCTGGCACCGGATTGATGAATAGAAAGATTTTCTGACTTTAATATTCCTGAAATATAAACATCACAGGCACCACTTACATTCAGCTTATCAAGCTGCTTAAATGATATATATGCCTTTAATTTTTTATTTCCACTGCCCCAACTCATCTTACCTTCCTGGTTATAGCTGATATATAAAATGCCATCCTTTACTTCTACTTTTATTCTTTCCCGGTACTTTGTTTCAGCTGCACTGACTGCCACCGCTTCTTCATTACTTTGATTAAGGTATACATCAAACGAACTTGACACATTTATACCATGATACCCCTTTGCTTGTCTTATTTCTGCATTCGGGTCATTAACCTGTTGTGCATACATACTGGCACTCATAAGCAGTGCCATTAATAAAATTGATAATTTTTTCATTGCAAAACTATTAAGTTGTTTAAATTTTAGTTACAGAACCGCCAGTACTTCTTTTTATTTCTTTTTTTATTGCATTGCCTTTGTACCTGACATTACCTCCGGTATTTGCTTTTACTATTAATTCCTTTTCAGCATTTACTGAAACAATTGCACCTGTACTGACTGTTACCTTGCATTCAGCTGTGCTCATATCCTCACCCTTAAATTTACTACCTGTACTCCCATTTACCATAAGTTTATCTGCCTTTCCTGTAAGAGTAATTTTAGACCCGGTACTCTGATCTATATTAAATGTATTGATATCTACTTCACCATTTATCAATGCTCCAGTATTTACTTTCATATCCAGTGATGCAGCTTTAAGTACACCATTTATCTTCACTTCGGCACCTGTAGTAGCCTGAAGCTGGTCCAGTGATTTATAGGATACATAAGCCTTCAAGGATTTACTCTCCTTTACTTTATTAATGGACTTCATCTTAGATTCGTAATAAATTTTAAGAATACCGCTCTCCACTTTAGTTACAATTTTATCCCTGAATTCAGCAGTTGCTCCGCTAACAGCCAATTCCTCCACGCTTCCCTGAACAATAATTAATTCGATACCCGTTCCTACTTCAATACCATGAAAATTACTAATTGGTCTTTTTTCTACATTCGGGTCATTGATAGTTTTTTGAGAGAACACTACAGAACTGGCGAGGATAATAACAAGAAAGGACAATAATAACTTCTTCATATTAGATGGTTTAGAAGTGATACGAAGAATGATGTAGAAAAGTTACAAGCTTTCATAAATATTTCTTGCTTATTTTTACAAAAGTTCTCAGGCCTTGATTTATAAGGCCTTAGTTTACAGTGATCCGGGGTGTTTGCTCCCGCCTTTGGCGGGACTAATCTGAGATTATACCCGTAAACCTGGTCAGGGTAATGCCTGCGTAGGGAGGTGAGCCATTCAATGGTTCATAGTTTGACCTTTCTCATCAGCATTTCCCTCTTATTTTTTTAACCTGACTGCCAAACCTATGCTTTGGTTTCGCCTGGTAAACTGGTTTTGCTTCAATGAAGCATTACAAAAGTGACAAAGCAGTCAAAAAAATTTAAAAAATGAAGAGGATCGTCATGTTTTGTTTTTTTTATGCTTCAGCTTATGCAGCTTTTTCTCAATTTGTTCCACCCGGACAAGAAGAAAAGCAAGTTACAAAAGACAGTTTTTACGCATTAACTCCTGTAGAAGTAAGGGCTATTCGGGCAAGTGAAAATTCGCCGTTTACCAAAACAAATATTTCTAAAAAAGAAATTGTAAAAAGAAATCTTGGCCAGGACATTCCTTTCCTGCTAAATGAAACTCCTTCGGTAGTTATTAATTCTGATGCAGGCAATGGCGTTGGGTATACCGGCATCCGTATCCGTGGTACAGATGCCACCAGGATTAATGTAACGCTTAATGGCATTCCTTATAATGATGCCGAAAGCCAGGGAACATTTTTTGTTGATCTGCCTGATATTAGTTCATCAACCGGAAGCATACAAATTCAACGTGGTGTTGGCACTTCCTCCAATGGAGCAGGCGCTTTTGGCGGAAGTATTAATTTTAGCACCAATGAATTGAATAAGGAGGGGTATGCAGAATTTAATAACAGTATTGGTTCCTTCAATACATTAAAACATACGATTAAAGCCGGAACAGGTTTGAAAAATGGTTTCACAACGGATGTCCGTCTTTCACGTATCAGTAGTGATGGATTTATTGACAGAGCAAGCAGTGACCTCAACTCTTTTTATTTTTCCAGTGCATATGCCAGCAAAAAAGCTTCCGTAAGAGTTAATGTATTTTCTGGCAAAGAAAAAACATACCAGGCCTGGAATGGTGTTGCAGAGGTTGATTTATTTGCAGGAAACAGAACTGTTAATTCAGCAGGAAAAGAGAAGCCAGGCAGTCCTTATAATAACGAAACGGACAATTATACACAAACGCATTATCAATTATTTTTTACCCATTCTTTGGGGAATAGAATAAATTTCAACTCGGCCCTTTTCCTGACAAAGGGAAAGGGTTATTATGAACAATACAAATCCAAACAGGAATATGCTGATTATGGAATGTCTAATCCCCTGTCATCCGGCAATACTGTTACAAAGTCTGATATAATACGGCAACTCTGGCTGGACAACGATTTCTACGGCAATGTTTTTTCATTCTTATATAAAGATAATAAGACAGAAGCTACATTGGGTGGTGGCTACACCCGGTATGATGGGTTGCATTTTGGTAAAATAGTATGGGCCGAAAAAGGCCTGACTTCTGTCAAAAACTGGTACGAACTTACCGCTTTAAAAACAGATTTTAATATCTACCTGAAAGAAAAAACATCATTTAATCCAAACTGGAATTTGTTTTATGATTTACAATATCGTCATGTAAAATACAATACAAACGGATTCAGGTATAACCCGACATTAACTTTGAAAAGCAATTTCGACTTCTTTAATCCGAAAGCAGGTATCAGTTTTAATAAAAAAAGCTGGAAAGGGTATTTATCTTATAGTGTCGCCAATAAAGAACCTAATCGCGATGATTTTGAAGCAGGCGTTACTCAACAACCAAAACCTGAACGACTGAATGACATAGAAATTGGCCTGGAGAAAACAACCGCCCATTACAATTGGTCCATTACCTTGTACCTGATGAACTATAAAAACCAATTAGTCTTAACTGGAAAAATAAATGATGTTGGCGCCTATTCCAGGACTAATATTCCTAAAAGCTATCGGGCGGGAATTGAATTGCAAGGTGGAATAATAGTTAATACCTTTTTAAATGTAACCGCCAATATTAGTATGAGCAGGAACAAAATAAAAAACTTTTCTGAGTTTATTGATGATTATGACAATGGCGGACAGAAAATAAATGATTTTCAATTAACGGATATTGCTTTCTCCCCTACACTCGTTAGCGGAGCCAGTATTAATTTTTTGCCATTTAAAAATGCTGCAGTAAGCTTTTTGAGTAAATATGTAAGCAAGCAGTATTTAGACAATACGGGCAATAACAATCGTTCATTAAACCCTTTTTTTACGCAGGATATCAGGGCTATTTACACTATTAAAAAAACCCCGGGTTTTAATAGTCCTATAAAAAAGTTTGTACGAATGAAAGAAGCCAGCATTATTGCACAGTTAAATAATGTATTCAGCAGAAAGTATGAACCAAACGGTTATACTTTTAGTTATTATGCAGGAGGTAATACGCTAACAGAGAATTATTATTTCCCGATGGCAGGAATTAATTTTATGGTTGGAATTAATATCACTTTATGAATCTTGCGTCATTAATCATTAGTCGTGAAAGTAAAGACTCCTGACTAATGACTATGAACTCTTCTGGTCGCCAAACTTCGCCTGCCAGTCAAGCATGCCACCAACCACATTCCAGGTGTTTTTATATCCCATAGCTTCTAAAAACATGCAAGCCTGACCACTACGGTTACCACTTCGGCAATGGATAATAATTTCTTCTTCCTGCAATCCATCCAATTCATCAAGTTGCATGGTTTGTATCTTGCCAAGTGGAATTAAGGTTGCGCCAATATTAAACTCTGCATATTCATGCGGTTCCCGGCAATCATACAGATTTAATTTTTCCCCGGCATCCATCCTTTTTTTTAATTCTTCAACAGTAATGTTTCGCATTATTTTTATTATAAATCTGAAGATAATTTATTTTTCGTACTATCAGTTTTAACAGGTTTATCTACCTGCAACCATACATCGATCGTTTGCCCTGAACGTATCATCTGTATTCTTTTCCCGTCATCAAATCGCTCTGGATTCTGTTTATATATCCAGGCATTACAGGTGTCAGCTACATTTGCATCAGTAACAATAGCCCCAATCACAATCCCATTTGCTTCCAGAATATCTTTTGCTTTACAGAATTCCATACCCGTAATTACAGGTACAGTAAATTCTCTTTTGCCTACCCCATCCCCCAATACTAAAGAAATAACACTGCCTTTCCGGATTTTTGCACCCGCAGCAATAAGCTGACCATTGTATAGCTGTTCGAGAATTGCATTCTTTGCAAAATCCGGCTTGAAAGTAGTATCCCCAATTTTCAAATCTAGATTCTTTAATACCATTTCTGCATTACGAAAACTATAACCAATCAAATTAGGCATGTCGATCAACGGCGGTATAGCCCGGCTAATTATCAGAAACACGGTACGATTGGATTTAACTATTTCATCAGCATCGGGTAATTGTTTTATTACGGTCTGGGCTTTTGCCGTATCAACGTAAATAGAGTCCTGAATTTCTACATCAAACCCGGCTTTCTTTAATATTTTCCTGGCCTCTTCATAGTTTTTACCCTTTACAGAGGGCACGGTGCTTGATTTGCCATGACTGGTAAGCCAACTCAATGACAGAAGCAGCATTGCAAAAATACCCAGTGCCAGTAAAATACCCACCAGAATATTAAACCATAAAGGACGACCGGTTATGAATTTAAACATTCGTTTATTTAAAAGTTAATAATCCTCATTACAACTATTTGCTGAGACATTCCTGAATCAATTTTGTATAAAATTCTTTCAACGTCCAGCCCATTATTTTTACCTGCAAGGGCACTATACTTGCTTCACTCTGACCCGGAATAGTATTTACTTCCAGCATATAAGGTTGCTTTTCCTCTTCATTATATATAAAATCAATCCGCACTACACCCCTGCAATTAAATAAAGAATAAACTTTTCTGGCTGTTTCCCTTAATTTTTCTGCAATTACTTCTTCAACTTCTGCTGGTGTTGTCTCCGTTGACTTTCCCTGGTATTTTGCTTCAAAATCGAAAAAAGATTTATCGTCATCTGCTTTTACTTCCGTTATTGGCAATACAATAATATTTCCTTTTGACTTAAAAACACCCACTGTAAACTCCCTGCCTTTAATCATTTCTTCTACCAGTACCTGGTCGTCTTCTTTAAATGCTTTTTCAATAGCGAGGCCTAATTCATCGGAGGGCTTATTTACTTTTGACATCCCGATACTGGAGCCACCATTATTGGGTTTTACAAAAACCGGAAATTTTAATGTACCGGCAATCTCGTCCGGACTGCCAAAGCTATTTTTTATCAGTATTACAGATTTTGCGACGGCAATACCTGCCATACCGGCTACAGCAACTGCATACCTTTTATTAAATGTTATAGCCGATGTAGCTGCATCACAACCTGTATAAGGCATTTTCAACATATCAAAATAACCTTGTAGTTTTCCATCCTCACCCGGGGTGCCATGCATACCTATGAAAACGGCGTCAAAACTGACTTTCTGATTGTCAATCTGAAGCGAAAAATCATTCTTGTCAATTTCCAGTTTACGTCCATCAGTTAACTCATAAAACCAACCTTGATGATTAATATCAATCTTATAAACATTGAATAGATTTCTATCGAGGTTATTATCGATTGTAACAACGCTTTTATAAGAAATTACCGCTTCGCCTGAAAATCCACCGGTAACAAGAGCTATGTTCTTCTTCATTTTTTTTAAGTACTAGGTTTTATTCCACTGGAGTGGAAGGAATTATGCAAATATTACTGAAAAAGTTAAGAACCCCAACGAACGATTGAAAAGTTTAAAAAAGCTTTATCATTTCTGTTCCAAATGAACCATACTACCCCATCCCTTTTCTTCTGTAAAATAACCTGATGAAAATACCCGGTTTCCGAATCTTAAACAGTATTTTTTTGCACCTTCCTGAGGATAGCAGCTTGGTAAAGGTTAAAATAATAAAGGTGAAGGCCGTTTCTCCTTCACCTTTTTACGACGGGAAATATCACCCGCCACTCTTTAGGCAGCTTTCACTGCTACATATCAATTATGATATACCGTAAGTTAACAAAATTTATATAGATCGGCAAAAATTACCGCTCAATTTATGCACATCTCTCATACAAATCAAAGATGCATAAGGTCCTTTTTAGCCATAAGCTGTTCTACCGTTTCCACATACATTTCATCTGGTACACAGCAATCAACAGGACAAACTGCCGCACATTGAGGCTCTTCATGAAACCCCTGACATTCTGTGCATTTATTGGGAGTGATATAGTAGATATCAACAGCTACAGGTGCATTTTTCTGGTCGGCTTCTACTACCGTCCCATCCAATAAAGTAAATGAACCTTTTACAGAAGTACCATCAGCAACCGCCCATTCCACACCGCCTTCATAAATCGCATTATTGGGACATTCTGGTTCGCAGGCACCACAATTAATACATTCTTCAGTAATCTTAATAGCCATAAAAATTAATTTAACAGGTTGAGACTTAGTTTTGCAGCAAATTTAATTATTGCTGATGAAATTACCATATCGTATTGATTTATTAATCCGGCTGGGCCAATATATTTTATCTGATTGCGTAGAATGGTCTGCCGTAAAAGAAAGGGCAGGTCATGAAAACGGGTGGTTTATTCCATCTTTTGTTGAGCTGGCAGCCAAAAATATTGCTTTGTCTTTTCTGCAACCTGAACAATTAAAAAATTGGTCGGCATCTTACCCGATTGAACTAGATACAATCGCCACTAACCTGACTGGGGAGGCAGAGGCAGCTGTTAATTTCAAAAAAATTGGTATAGTTATGGCCGGGAATATCCCACTCGTTGGTTTCCATGATTTTCTTTGTGTTTTTATAAGTGGTCATAAAGCTCTTATCAAAACATCATCAAAAGACAACGTGCTTATTAAGCACCTGGTAGAAAAATTAGTGGAATGGGATTCAACGGTAAAAGACAGGATTGAATTTTCAGAAATGTTAAAAGATTGTGCTGCCTATATTGCTACTGGCAGCAATAATTCATCCAGGTATTTCGATTATTATTTTGGAAAATATCCGAACATTATACGTCGTAACAGAACATCAGTGGCCATTCTTACAGGTGATGAAACTAAAGTGGAACTGGAAAAATTGGCGGATGATGTTTATCTGTATTTTGGTTTAGGTTGCCGAAATGTTACAAAAATATTTATCCCCAACGATTATGATTTTGTACCATTACTCGAAGCTTTCAGAAAATATAACCACCTGGCTGAACATCATAAATACAAAAACAATTATGATTACAACCTGGCCATTCAACTGCTGAATAAAAAATATTACATGACAAATGATTCCATTCTGCTCATTGAAGATCCCGCCATTTTTTCACCCATCAGCCAGTTGAATTATGAATTCTATAGCAATAATGCCGACCTGACAGCCAAATTGCCAGCGGAACAAGAATTGCAGGCAATTGTTGGCAAAGATTTTATTCCGTTTGGGCAGAGTCAAAGTCCGGCAATAAGCGATTATGCAGATGGTGAAGATACCCTCAGGTTTCTTACAGGACTTTAGTTCCGGGTGGAAAAATTGGCAGTATTTGTAGTTCATTTGCCCTCAATTTTTTGTACTTTTAAGAGTCAAAAGAAGTACGAAGGCCTTGGTAAACGATTTGTTAAACTAATTCAATGGCAATCTATTAAACAAATTGTGTCGTTACTTTGTAATTCAAATATAAATTTTGGAATTAATTATTTTAATTAAAAATCTGATCTAAATATGAAATGGAAACAAATTTTACTGATAATTGGAATCAGTGCCGCATCAGCAGTAACCAGTGTTTTTATTTACGGAAAAGTAAACCGTGACAAAAACAATAATTTTGTCCAAACAACCAATGGCAATTTGCCGGTAAACTATGCTGGATTTTTTGATAATGCAGCAGGTGGAGCCGACCCTATCGATTTTACAAAAGCGTCAAGCACAGCCGTACCTGCCGTTGTTCATATTAAAACAAAAATTGCCGCCAAAAAAATAAACAACCAGCTTCCCCGAAATCAACAGGGAGGGAACAGCATGGAGGATTTATTCGACCAATTTTTTAATAATATGGGGCCAAGGATGCAGCAGGAACAAAGAGCATCCGGAAGTGGTGTTATTATCAGTGATGATGGATACATCATTACTAATAATCACGTTGTTTCAGATGGTGGTACCGGAGTTGCTGATGAAATTACCGTTTCATTAAGTAATAAAAAAACGTACAAAGCCCGTGTTATTGGTAGAGACGCCAGCAGTGATCTTGCCGTTTTAAAAATTGATGGTACAGGATTTCCTTTTCTGTTATATGGCAATTCAGACAATGTAAAGCTAGGTCAGTGGGTACTTGCTGTTGGCTATCCGCTTACATTAGAAACAACCGTTACCGCTGGTATTGTAAGTGCTAAAGGAAGAAATATTGGAATAAACGGTCGCCAAAGCCAAACACCGATTGAATCATTTATTCAAACAGATGCAGCGGTGAATCAGGGCAACAGTGGTGGAGCATTAATTACAACTGATGGACAATTAGTGGGTATCAACTCTGCTATTTACGCACCTAATGGCACGTATGCCGGATATTCTTTTGCTATTCCGGTAAATCTCGTAAAGAAAATTGTTAACGACCTGATTAAGTTTGGTGATGTAAAAAGACCGTATCTGGGTATTCAGGTAGCAGAAGATAAGTATGATGCCGGCGATGGTGCGCACGTAGGTAATGTGGCTAAAGATGGTGCAGCCGCTACAATCGGATTGCAAAAAGGTGATATTATTACTAAAATAAATGATGCTCCAATCAATTCCTGGACTGAATTACAGGCAACCATATCTTCCTACAATACCGGAGAAAAAATAAATATTTCTTACAAAAGGAATGGTAAAGAATTTACGACTGCGGCTACTTTGACCACTAAATCCGGCACTTATGACCAGGTTGCTTCAACAAGTGTTGGCGAAAAATTAGGCGCAGAACTCGAAACACTGGACAAAAAGAAAGCACTTACTTATGAAATTGAAGGCGGTGTGCTGGTAAAGAAAATAAAGAAAGATGGAGCATTCAGTAAGACAAGGATGCAGGATGGCTTTATTATTACCAGTATAAATGGTAAAGAGATAACCAGCATTGAAGATCTTAGCCAGGCCTTAAGAAGTCTGAAAGGCGAAAGTATTCAAATAGAAGGTATGTATCCGGGTTATGAAGGCATTTACCGGTATCCGTTAAATCTTGATGACTTACCATAATACAAATTTGAAAATGTGATGACATGGAAATGTGTAAATGAAAAGACCGCTTCAAACGAAGCGGTCTTTTCATTTTATAACAGGTAGAATAAAAAATACTAATTTCCTGAATTATTAAATTATCCGGATATTACTTTTCATACACCAAATACTCCCATCCCTGCATTTCAAAACTTTTATTGATTGTAAAATCATTAGCAGCACCTGAAAAAACATTGGTATAAATTCCTGCCACATTTGAATCTAACATATCAAAATGCAGATCTTTTTGTCCCGAAAGGTTTAGCACTACCAATACTTCTTTGCCACCATTCTTACGCAGGTAAGCAAAAATATTTTTAGCATCACTTGTTTTAATACGGAATGTTTGAACGGCAGGATCTCCGCTACGAAGAGCCGGATTATTAGTTTTGAGTTGAAGAAGTACTTTATAAAAATCATTTAATTTATTTGCACTTGTCCAGGCAATAACATCTTTTTCAAAAAATTCCAGCCGCTTCAAATTCGGCAATTCCTGACCTGAATATAATAATGGCACCCCATTCCAGGTAGCACTAAAAACGGCTAAAGCTTTTGCCATTTCGCCATATTTCTCATACTCTGTACCATTCCAGCTGTTTTCATCATGATTGGTAGTGAACCATGCCCGCATCGTACTGTCCCCAATATCATCATATTTTTTAAGTACCATTAAAAGTGTATCCAGCGACTCCTGTTTTTTATAAAAATCTTCAGTTTTATGCATCCATGTCCAGGCATAACTGGCATCAAATGCTTCACCGTATTCTGGTTTCTCCAATTCATCAAATTCGCCAAGCCAGAATAAAGGCTTTACCGCATCCAGTTCTTTTCTGGCTTCTTTCCAGAAATCAAGTTCTACCCAAAAAGCAAGGTCACAACGAAAGCCGTCAATATCACATTCAGTAACCCAAAACTTCATAGCATCTCTCATGGCCTGGCGCAAAGCAGGGTTTTTATAATCTAACTCAATGATATCATCCATTCCGGAAGCAATTTTGAAATCATTGGTAACTGAATCTTTCAGAAAATATTCGGGATGCTCTTTTGTCCAGCTATGATCCCATCCCGTATGATTGGCTACCCAATCGATAATAATTTTAAAACCCATTTCATGCGCCTGTTTTACCAGGTTCTTAAAATCATCTATAGAGCCAAACTCAGGATTGATAGAAGTATAATCAGAACAGGCATAATAACTTCCCAGCGACCCTTTCATTTTTTTTTGAGCAATGGGTGTAATGGGCATAAACCAAAGTGTCTTCACGCCCATTTCTTTCAGGGTGGGCAAATAGTTGGCAAAGGCATTAAAAGTTCCTTCAGCGGTGTATTGACGAAGATTAACTTCATAAATATTGGTACTATGTGACCATACAACAGGTTTAAATCGGTTCATCATGCCTTTATTATTTTTTTTAGGTTTTGATTCATCTTCCTTCTTCATCAGTTTGCAGGAATCCAGCAATAAGGAAAAGGAAAATGCAAGTAATATATATCGCATAGCCGGAACTTTCACGGAAGATAAGAATAAGTCAGAAGACAGAAAGTCCGAAAGACAGAAAAGTACATGTACTCAATTATAAATACCCATTACTTTCAAAATAATTTACATACTTCCCGACTTTCTAACTTTCCGTCTTTCCGTCTTCCCGTCTTTCCGACTTTCGGACTTTCCGACTTTCGGTCTTTCAGATTTACCGTCTTTCAGTCTTTCCGACTTTCCGACTTTCGGACTTTCCGACTTTCGGTCTTTCGGTCTTTCGGTCTTTCGGTCTTTCAGATTTACCGTCTTTCTCTTCTTACCTTTACCCTATGAAGAATTTCGAAGTCCCGATCATTTACCGCAGCCCATTGATTTCTGCCATTAAAGCAAAGCGGAAAGAAGTGGACAAGATGAAAAAAGATTTTACTCCTACTTTATTGGATTTTGGAACTTTACAAATTTACCTGGCCCGTCATTTTGGTTTTTGTTATGGTGTAGAAAATGCCATTGAAATTGCTTTCAGAACTGTCAAAGAGAATCCGGGAAAAAGAATTTTTCTCCTCAGCGAAATGATACATAACCCACAGGTAAATGCCGACCTGCTGGCACATGGCATTCAATTTATGCAAGATACTTCCGGCAAACAAATGATCCCTTTTGAGGATATAACCAGTGATGACATTGTGCTGATACCAGCTTTTGGCACTACGTTAGAAATTGAAGAGAAACTAAAACGGATCGGCATTCAAACAGAAAGATATAACACTACCTGCCCCTTTGTAGAAAAAGTATGGAATAGAAGTGAAGTTATTGCTAAAAAAAAATATAGCATTATCATCCATGGCAAACCAACACATGAAGAAACAAGAGCAACTTTTTCTCATGCTGCTGCAACAGCTCCCTGTGTAATAGTAAAAGATATAGCAGAAGCAAAAGAATTGTCTAAATATATTACCGGTGAAAAAGATATCAATGAATTTTATACGGAATTTAAGAATCAATATTCCGATGGTTTTGATATTAAAAATGACTTACAACGTATTGGTGTGGTGAACCAAACTACCATGCTTGCCAGCGATACACAGGCCATTGCTGATTTTCTGAAGCAGGTGATTCTTAAAACATTTAATGCGGGAAATGCGGAAGAGCGTTTTGCCGACACCAGGGATACACTTTGCTATGCTACCAATGATAATCAGGCCGCTGTAATCGGTTTGCTGAAAGAAGATGCAGATTTAGCCATTGTGGTTGGCGGCTATAATTCGTCCAACACCTCACACTTAGTTGAATTGTGCGAAGAGAAGCTACCGACTTTTTTTATCAACAATGACGAGAAAGTTATTTCAGCAAAAGAAATACTTCACCATAATTTTCATACAAAGGAAGAAATAGTAACAGCTGATTACCTGCCTGCAAAAGAACCAATAAAAGTTTTGCTAACCAGCGGTGCCTCCTGTCCGGATGCGCTGGTAGAAGGAGTGATTAACAAACTGGTAAGTTTTTATCCAACGATTATCAGCACTGAGTTACTAACAGAAAATTTCCGATAAACGGAATCAATTCACTATTCACTATTGACTATTCACTATTCACTTGTACATTAACTCATAATACTCATTGGCCATCCTGTT
>JANMLJ010000147.1:0-4699 GCA_031372465.1 Chitinophagaceae bacterium
AAAACCACACAACAACTTGGTGAAAAACCAGCACAGGGTATGAACTCGGGGATACTTTACCTCGCTTTTGCACCTTTTGCCATTGTTGGATTTGTTGCTTACAGGTGGCGGAAGAATAACAGGCAATAAACAATAAAAGAATACTACTTGAATTAAAAAATATAGAAGATGGTCAGCTATTTCAACTTTTAGGAACATGTACTCAGGTTATTTTTTTTTGATGCCGTTCTACAATTTTTAAATGAAAAAACTGCTTTACTGGTTAAAGGCATTACCGACAGGCCTGGCCATTAAAATACGGCTCTACCGCACTTTTTCTAAATGGTTTAAATTACCTATGGGGTTTTATTTTTCTCAAACCGGAGAGGATATCATTATTCAAAATTTTTTTTGTGATTTAAAGGATGGCTTCTATGTGGATGCCGGTTGCCATGAGCCCATAAAATGGTCAAATACTTTTAAATTGTACCTGCAGGGCTGGACTGGTATCAATATAGATGCCGACAGTACCATGATGAAAAAAGTAAGTAAAATAAGAAAACTGGATATCAATATTTGTGTGGCCCTTTCTGATTCGGTAAAAAAAGTCACCTTTTATAAGTCGGCTAGTTCCCCGGCCGTAAATACCATTAGCCCCGAAACTTATAATGAATGGAAACGCAGGTGGGATTTTGATGATAAAGACCAGGAGGAATTAACGACTACTACGCTTACTAAAATTTTGGAGGAACATTTACCAACGGGAAAAAAATAGACTTACTAACTGTTGACGTAGAAGGCCATGAATTGGAAGTTATCCGGGGCCTCGATCTGAAGAGGTTACGGCCAAAATTGATCGTAGCCGAATGTCATGAGTTGGATACGTTTACCCAAGGTGATCTATACAGACACCTGACGGACAATCAGTATAAATTGATAGGTTTTGCCACCATGAATGTTTATTTCAGAGACATAAAATAATTCAGCTTCAGCGGAAAAGTAGTGGAATCTTTGAATCAGATTCATTCAAAGAAAATTTGGGATTAACAAATGGTCAATTTACATCAACAAACTTGTGAAACATGATAAATATACGCCTAACTGTCACAGGATAATTCTTTCTGAAAATCAGTGCAGGGTTATTAAATTGTTTTATCTTTCATATTCATACATTCATATTATGGTTGAGCTTTTATCAAAAAAAAAACAGCAGCATTTACAGTCGTAACTCCAAATTACCTAGCTCATGCCTGTTCGCTTAAGAAATCTTTTTTGCAACACAATCCGGATGCTGAATTTTTTATTTGCATATTGGGCGTAGAAAACCACTACCCGGAAATGAAAGTTGATCATGTTTACTTTGTCAACTTTTTGAGTGATAATCGTATAGAAACGATGATACAACGATATGATGCGTTTGAATTGAGTTGTGCACTTAAGCCCTTTTTTGCTTCTTACATTCTGGAAAATAATTATCAGGTGCAACGGCTGATTTATCTTGATAGTGATATGTATGTATTTGGTGCCTTTGCAAAACTATCGGATGCAGCTATTACGCTAAGCCCGCATCGGACAATAAACACCGGCTTCCTTCCGGAAGCGGAAAATTTCAGTACTATTTCATTAAATCGTTATGGGGTTTATAACGCCGGATATTTTGAATTGCAGCGAAAAGATGAAATGATGACATTCTTAGATTGGTGGAAAACACAGTTGGTAAAGGGGGCGTTTAATAAACCGGATGAGCATCTTTTTACTGATCAGATTTGGTTAAATTTAGTTCATTCTTTTTTTGATGATGTTTATATCAATAAAAACCCCGGATATAATGTTGCTTATTGGAATCTGATTGAACGCCGGGTAGAAGAAAAAGATGGATCGTTTTATGTAAATGGTGAACCACTTGTTTTTTTTCATTTTGCAAAATATAAAATCGAAGAGCCGGAGAAAATGACCGACTTTCAAAATCATTTTTTGTCTTTTTCAACATTTCCGGTATTGAAACCCATTTTCAGAAAATATCATAAGGGTCTTTTGGAAGAAGGGTATGAAAAAATAAAATTGATTCCCTATTCATTTTTAAATCAAAAGGCAAAGCAAAAGAAAAGCGGCTGGAAAAAATTGTTTTCCTGATTAACCCCCAATGATTTATTTATTGAAAATTTTCCAAAGAGGAAATCAATTATTTTTCTTCCTGGCCATTCCATAAATTCCGTTCACCATCATGCCGTCAGAAAAGGGAACCGGTTGTTGCTTTGCATCTTTTTTCATCAATCTTTTTATTACGGGGTTTAGCAGTTTAGCCCATCTTCTTCTTCTGGATCCCCGTTTGGTGGCCACCACCCACATACCAATCATCTGGGCCATTGACATGTTCCAACCACCATGTGCAAACAATTCTATTTCTTCCATGCTGCATTCTTTAAAAATGCGTTGTAAAGCAAATGGTGTAAAACGATATTCATCGTGCGGCACTTCATGTAAATTCCATAAAAAGGGAACAGTAAAAAAAATAAGTCCTCCGGGTTTCAACACCCTTTTCATTTCATTAATTATCTGCTGAGTATCGGGGCAATGCTCCAATACTTCCGTTGCCATCAATGTATCAAAACTGTTGTCTTTAAAAGGCATCATATTGCCATCCCAGGTAAAATCCGGTTTGATTCCGTCTTCATACACAATAGCTGTTTCAATATCAAGTCCTGTATATTCAGTAATAAATTTATTATCTAATAAGAACTGACGATATGGTTTACGACCACAACCCACATCCAGCAAATGACCATTGAACTTTGGAGCACATGCTTGTACTGCCTTCCAGATGCAAGTGCGGATAACATACATACTTATATTATCCCATGTTTGCGGTATGTTAGTAAAATTGTCAGGTTTCATAATTCAGTAATAATGGATGACTGTTTAGAAATAAAATTCACCATAGTTAATACTTTCCTTTTTTTATTCTTCTCATTGTGTTATAAAAATCAGTAAACAAGTTTTTCTTTTTTAAATGTAAAAAGCCGGGATATTGTTTCATCACTTTTTGCAGCGCTGCCGGGTAATAACTCAGCGGTACATATTTAAAAATTATGCCTTCCCGTTTCAGAATATCTTTTCTTTTTGTAACTGCTTCTTCAATATGCTCTTCACTGAGGTATTCATCTTTATTATATTCAGTATGTGCTGTGGCCTCTAATTTCTGTTTTATTTTTTTTACACCGCCCAAAAATGAAAAATGCCAGCCTGCATCGGCTAATGAAGGAAATATATCTCTTTTATCCCTTAAACCCTGCGGGGAAATTTCTTTGAACTGTTTGGCTGTTGCTGCAATACAACCCTTCCACCACCTGTCTTTCTTTGCACCCTGGCAGTTGATATAATAATAATGAAACAACATGGAAAAAGCTACCGGCTTAAAAAATGATATTGCTTTTTTAATAGCAAGAGGGGAAGGAATCTCATCAAGATCGCTGAGAAGCACCATATCCGTGTCTTCCATATAATTGGTTGCTTTTAACAATTCGTTTCGCTGACCGTTTTCCAATTTCCAGGCAGCGCTTCCGGGGTTATACTTTTTTTGTTCTTCAAACACCAGGCCATCTGTACTTTGTTCAACCGGTAAATAAATGATTTTTTGCTGCCATGGACTGAAACGTTCTTTTGCTTCGTGAAAATAATAAGGCTTTATTTGGCCGGAGTGTGTGAGATTGGATTCGGCAATAACAAAATAATCTACCTGCTTATCCAACAGTTTCAGCCTGAACTCCAGTAAATCCAGTTCGTTAAAGAAAGTAAAGCAGTCGAATATCTTCATACTATGCAATGTCGCTAAAAATCCGGTTTATTACTTTTTCAAAAGGTAAGATTTATTACGCCAACTTTTTTTGAATGCTTATCTTGGTCCATAAAACTTCTGTTATGTCCAAATTTTTTGTAGTATTATTAGTTTTACCATTTTATTTAGCAGCACAAAACATACCTGCCGGTAAGCAAGGTCTTCCTTCCATCGAAGAAAAAACAAAAGACCTGAGAAAGTATGAGGGCTTTTTCAATTTTTACTGGGAGGAAAATACCGGAAAAATATGGTTGGAAATAGATAAACTGGATAAAGAAATTTTATATGTCACCTCACTGCCAGCCGGACTTGGCTCTAATGATATTGGATTGGACAGGGGTTTATTAGGTGGCGAAAAAATTGTGAAGTTTTCAAAAACGGGTAGAAAAATTCTTTTAATACAACCTAATTATGATTATCGTGCTGTTACCAATGATGCAGCAGAGAAGAGAGCTGTAGAGCAGTCTTTTGCCCAATCAACTTTATGGGGTTTTACAGCAGAAGCAGAAACTGGTAATCACTACCTCGTTGATGCCACCGATTTTTTTCTAAGAGATGCCATGCAGGTGGCTAACAGGATAAAAAGTAATCAACAGGGCAATTATTCATTGGATAAAAGCAGGTCGGCCATTTATTTACCCCGTACAAAAAATTTCCCGTTCAATTCAGAATTTGAAGCCACTATTACATTTACTAATATTGATGGTAATACAGGCAATTATGTAAATACGGTTACACCTTCTCCGGAAGCAATTACTTTACGTCTGCATCAGACTTTTGTACAATTGCCAGACAATAATTATCAACCAAGAATTTTTGATCCCCGAAGCAGTTATATTCCTGTTTCTTTTTTTGATTACAGCACTCCTGTTGCAGAACCCATCA
>JANMLJ010000206.1:0-3768 GCA_031372465.1 Chitinophagaceae bacterium
TGATGGGGGCGCCACTTTTAAAAAGCCTATCCGTATTAATGAAGGAAAAACTATTGGTCGGGTAGATGTAGTAATGCTGAATGAAAAAATGGCCATTGTCAGTTGGATGGAAGATGCTGAAATTAAAATTGTAAAAGTGCACAGCAATGGAACGAAAGAACCGTCTGTATCAATCGCGGCTTCTTCTGAATCCCGTTCCAGTGGTTTTCCACAAATGACAAAATCAGGGAATAAATTAATTTTTGCCTGGACGGATGAAAAGGAGAAAACAATTAAAGCAGCCAGTCTCGCCTGGTAGCAATTTCCGTTAAACAATAAAATTTTTGAAGGTAGCGAAAGGCTCCCTTTTTTTTTGCCGGTAAGTATATTATTATTATATTTGACTAAATATATTTTTAGACATGTCTAAAAATATATTTTAATTACCTGTAAAATGAAAAAAATAACTGTACTGATTGTTGTTCTTGCCGGTATAATTGCCTGTAATAAAATATTGCCCGGGGCTCCTGCCGATGATGAAATACTTGATGGGCCGGTAGCGGGATTGTCGCCAGAGCAAAATGCCATATTCCTTCGTGGTGATATTGCTTTTAATGATGAAGTGTTTACAACATCAACTGGTCTCGGGCCCCTATTTGTAGCTACCTCTTGTGGCAGTTGCCATGCCGGTGATGGGAAAGGCCATCCGTTTTCAACACTTACACGTTTTGGACAAACTACTGCAAGTGGCAATCAATTTTTAAATCAGGGTGGACCGCAATTACAGCACAGGGCTATTCCCGGGTTTCAACCAGAACAAATACCGGCAGGAGCTACCTTTTCAAAGTTTATGCCACCCGCCAATACAGGACTTGGTTTTTTAGATGCAGTGCCGGATGCAACATTAATAGCATTAGCAGATGAGAATGATATAAATGGTGATGGCATTTCAGGGAAACCGAATTGGATAAATGTACCACCTTATGCAGTTATTCGTGCGGCCCAGGTTATTCAAAGCGGGAAATACATTGGCCGGTTTGGAAAAAAAGCAGCAGCATATAATTTACTGCATCAAACTGCAAATGCTTACAATCAGGACATTGGCATTACCTCTACCTTTGAATCAGTTGATACTTACAGTGGATTATCAATTGGTCCGGAAGTCGCTGTTCAAACTATAAATGAGGTGGTCTTTTATTTGCAAACATTAAAAGCTCCGGTTCAGCGAAATCAAAGTAACGCCGAAATTCAAAGCGGGAAACAAATTTTTATCAATACCGGGTGTGCAAAATGCCATACACCAGTACAGGCAACCGGTATTTCATCCATCGCTGCATTATCAAATAAAACATTTTTCCCTTACACAGATTTGTTGCTGCATGATATGGGGCCAGGGCTGGATGATGGCTACACGGAAGGTTCGGCCACTACTGCTGAATGGAAAACAGCGCCATTATGGGGATTGGGTTTATCAAAAAACTCACAGGGAGGGCAATACTTTTTATTGCATGATGGCAGGGCTAAAACAATTGAAGAAGCTATCCTGTTTCATGGGGGAGAAGGCAGTCAAAGTAAATCAACGTTTCAGCAATTAACTGCTAAAGACAAAGCATTGCTTATAAAATTCCTTGAATCACTTTAAGCAATGGACAGAAGAAAGTTTATAAAAAAAAGTTGTACGACTTGTTTATCGGCCACAGCCCTTGCAGGTGTAGTATCTTCTTGTACAGCTACCCGTTACATCAGTGGTGCATTGGGCAAAGATGGATTGACCGTGGATATAAATGAATTTATTATAAAACAGGGTAGTCAAACATCTTATCGTTCATTTATCATTGTACGAAATGAAGCATTGCAATTTCCAATATGTGTGTATCGCTTCAGCGAAAAAGAATATGCTGCTTTATGGATGCGATGCACTCACCAGGGTACGGAACTGCAGGCATCGGGTGATTACCTGCAATGCACAGCGCATGGAAGCGAGTTTGATAATAAAGGCACCGTAAAGAATGGCCCGGCAGACAGAAACCTTAGAAATTTCCCGGTAACTGTTTCAAACAATCAATTATTCATTGACCTGAGAGTATTATGAGAAAAATATTTTTTATATTTTTTATTTTAAACAGTTTAACAGCTATCGCGCAGATTGACCCCAGCTTGCTGAGGCGAATTCCAAATGATACCGCAAAAGCTGTGCTGAATATGGATGCTATCTATAACCGCCCTTTTATGCAGGTGGGTAAATTGCCCGTGGCTTTGGGTGGGTATGCAGAAGCTAATTACCAATACCTGCAAAAGGATGGTATTACAGAAGGCCACCAGTTCCAGATGCGAAGGGTATCGTTATTTATTTCTTCTTCCATTGCTAACCGGATTAAATTTTTAAGTGAAATAGAATTTGAAGATGGTGCAAAAGAGATAAGCATTGAATTTGCTTCTTTAGATGTTGAGTTCAATCCCCTGTTAAATTTCAGAGGTGGCATTGTATTAAACCCAATCGGGTCATTTAATCAAAACCATGACGGGCCGAAATGGGAATTTGTTGACCGGCCAATCTCCGCTACACAAATGCTGCCTGCTACTTTCAGTAACGCTGGTTTTGGATTATATGGCAAAAAATATACTAAAGATTGGGTGTTTGCTTATGAAACTTATCTCACCAATGGGTTTGATGATAAGATTATATCTAACTCTGAAAATAAAACTTTCCTGCCTGCTTCCAAAGAGAACCCTGAACGATTTGAAGAAAGCTTTAATGGCAGCCCATTGCTGACCGGTAAAGTAGCGGTTCGACATAATAAAGTGGGGGAAATGGGACTTTCTTATATGGGCGGTGTTTATAATAAATACCAGGATGATGGATTAGTGTTGGATATGAAAAGAAGGGTAAATGTTTTTGCTATTGATTTTAATACCACGGTTTCAAAAACAAAAACTTTTATCAATGGTGAATGGGCATGGATAAAAGTGGATGTGCCTGATACATACACTACGCAGTATGGAGAAAAACAGCAGGGAGGTTTTATTGATTTTGTTCAGCCTATTATTAATAAGCGTGTACTGGGGTTTGAAAAATCAGTTATCAATGCTGCCATAAGATTGGAGTATGTGGACTGGAATAAAGGTAGGTTTAGTTCTACAGGTAGCAATATTGCCGATGAAGTTTTCTCCATTGTCCCTGCCATTAGCTGGCGTCCAACTGCACAAATGGTGATGCGTTTCAATTATCGCTATAGCTGGCAGAAAGATTTACTGGGAAATCCCCCTTCAAGGCTGGCGGGCATTCAATTTGGAGTTTCTACTTATTTCTAACTTTTATAATCTTCCCTCACCGGGCTGAATGTATCAATAACTTTACAAGCTGTTATAGCTATGGCTGAATGTAAGGTGTTAGATGGAATAACATGGTACATGCCGGCAGTTAACAAACAGGATTGCCCGCCAATTACCATATCCAATTCTCCCTCGATAATATAGGTGATTTGTTCCTGTACGTGTTGGTGCAAAGGCACACTGCTTCCTGCTTCCAGTTCAACGAGGCCAAAACTTATTTGATCACCATGCACATAATAACCGTTAATGCCCGGAACAAGTTCTTTGGGTTTGATGTTTTTTATGGGCTGCATAATAATTATTTAAAATTTCAATCAATCGGAGTATAAAGTTCCCCTTTAGGGGGATTTAGGAGGCTTCAAAGTAACAACAATTGCCGCCTACCCATTCCTTATCCTTATTGTAACGGACGCCAATCATCTTTCCTTTACTTAATCTTCCCAGATTATTGGTAGC
>JANMLJ010000273.1:0-18236 GCA_031372465.1 Chitinophagaceae bacterium
GGTTGGAACCGAATGGTTGCTGATGCAGTCAAAGGAATTGAAAAAAAGCGGGGTACCTGTATTACATTATTATACACTGGGCCGGCCGCATGTTGTTGCCAATGTGGTAAAAGAGTTATAGGCTGATAAAAAAAGATGAAAAGGAGTTGTGATGCCTTTTCTTACGCATATCCCATTTTTACCTTGATGAACGCTTGTTTTTATTTTGAAATATCACTCAATACTTGCTGATTCACTACTACTGGGTATTTCTTTTTTAAGACTTCATCCAATTGCTGTTCCAGTATAACCTGGTAATCGTTGATCACCAATCCACGGGCTTCTACAAAATTTCGTTGCATTGGCTGAGGATAAACCGCTATAATAAAAGCAAACGTGGCCGTATTATCGGAGACGTTTACTTCGGGAGAAGTGATCAGTCCGGGTTTGGGCGTCATTTTATTCAAACTGGGCAACTGGCTCCATTCATACCGGGAGGAATCAGTAATAATTTTTTCCGAATACATTTCAGCCAGTTTACGCCAGCCGGCAGGATTCTTCTTTAACGCGTCGTAAGCAGTCTGGGCTATCGTTTGGTCAGAACAAAAGAAGAGTATCGCATCAGCACTTTGTTTCCAGGTATAGGTTACTTTGTTTTTATTATACAAAGACAATAGGGCGGCAGAATCAATCTGTGCCTTGTTCCATATTTCCTGCTGCATAATTTCAAAAAAAAGATTCCCGTCTTTAAATTCCATCATCTGGTTATGGAATTCTTCATTAAAATCTTCCAGGTTGTCTCTGTAATAATTATATAAAGCGAAATCAAGGAATTCTTTCTGAACTTCTTCATAGGGCCTGACACCTGAATGATTCTCTTTTTGATGATGCGTTATGGCGTATGTAAGCCAGGTGGTAGTGGTATATACAGAGTCTCCAATAGAAAACAGAGGGGTAGTAAATGTAATTTTTCTGCCAGCTTCTGTCATGGTTTTCTGATCTAAAATACTGTCAGTCACTTCCTTCATAGCAGCATCATTATACGGGTATATTTTAAGCGGTGCTTTTTCTCTCACCAGTTTATTAATAAAATCACCGGAAGATTTGGCACGGCTGTCTGCTATAATTTTTACCTGAAGTTCCTGTAGGTTACTTTTATTACTTATATCAGTAACAACAGGGATTATAGAAGTTCTTTTTAAAATATGCCAGCCATGTGCTGTAAGAAATGGTTTGCTTATTGACCCATCTTTTGGTAATGCCAGTAATGCTTTTTCAAAAACAGGATCATACTGTCCTACACTTATTTCAGCCATCATACCACCGGTAGCTGCACTTATATAATCGCTGCTAAAGGTTGTTGCCAGTTGGTCAAAATTATCTCCTGCAATGATTCGATTGTATAACGAATCAGCAAGCAATGCCAGCTTTTTTTTGGTAATCTCATCAGCACCGGGCGGTGTAGCCAGTAATATTTGTTGTGCTTTTATTTTGCCAAAAGCTTTTCTTTCGCTGATATTCTTAAATAAATGATACCCGGTTTTAGATATCACAATGGATGAATATTTTCCAACCGGTGTAGTGTAAATCGCATTTTCAAATTCATAAGGCAATGTAAAGACAGTAATATAGCCTAATTCACCTTTGGTTGTTTTGATAGCGGGATCGTCAGACAGCAGAAGGGCTACCTGTAAAAAATCTTCCCCTTTTTTCAATCGTTGCAACACATCTTCTTTCTTCAAACGGGCTGCAGCAGTATCCATTACACCACCTGCATTTCTGAATGAAATAAAAATATGGGCTACACGGATATCTTTCTGACTACGCCCAAAAGCTTCTTTTTGCAAGCGGGTAATTATTTCAGGGTCGTTCAAATAATTTTCTATAATCTGTGCCCGCAGGTTTTCCACTTCCGTTTTTATCTGGGGTAATGTATCATATTTTCTGTCATATGCCTCCCTGATTTTTAATCTTGAATTAATAAAAAGCTCCAGGTAATCACTAACGGATTTTCCTTTATTAACAACCGGTTGCATATTATTTTTATTATAAGCCCTTAGAAATTCTTTGGCATCTATTGTATACTTTCCGTAGGTAAACAGGGTTTGGGCTGATGCGGTAAGGAGACTTAGTGAAGCAACAATTGTTATAATAAACTTCTTATTCATATTTTTCAGGTTGCCGGGATAAATTACTGGTTACTTTATTATTTTGAACGTTAATGTTAATAGGCTTTTGACCAGTAAACTTACTTCCCCTTTATTTTAAATTCCAGCACTTCATCAATTTGCTTATAGGTCAGTTTTTTTGCTATTATGCGTTTGTCTTTACCCAGTAAATATAAAGTGGGGAAAGTCTGCACATCATATAATTGGGAATAGCCAGGTATATTGGCATTAATACGGGCATCATCGTCTGCTTTTGAATAATAAACATGGATCCACTCAGTCAACTGCTTTTCTTTAATAAAATCAAACCAGTCTTTCTTTGTACCATCCGTTTCTTTAGAAACTGCAAATATTTTTAAACCTAACGCCTTCCATTTAGCCCGGTAAAATGAATCCATCTTTGGCAATGTTTCTTTGCAATGACCACAAGTTGCATCCCAAAATGCTACGATTGTGTAAGGAGCGGTTTCGTTATAGAGCTTTTTCATTTTTCCGGATAAATCGGGTAATTCAATTTCAGCGGCAGGAGTACCCATTATGTTCGACATTAAACTATAAGCCCTGTCGCTTATCATTTTACGGCCCTTTTCCGTTAGCCACTTGTATTCTTTTTGCGCAAAATATTTTTCAAACAGGTGTACAAGTATCGCATCTTCCCACATGTATTTCTGTGTCAGGTAGCGGGTAATAAATTTTACCAGCAGAAACCTTGTCATCTCTTCATTAATGCTGGCAGGTCCAAGCATCTTGTCTAATTCATAAATGATTGAATCAGCATTCAACTCTACCAAATCAGCAAAATATTTATCTATTTTTTCTTCAAAGAAATTTGTGTAAGCCAGGCGGCCATCCCAGAAATTAACTCCATCCCAGTAATGATTCTTATAAAAAATAAATGCGTCGGCTGAATCAATTTTTGTTGTTGGATTTTTCATCCGCCCGGTAAGTTCAGGATATTTCATCGCATTTAATAATACCGTAAGAAAGTTATCTGGATTTTTTTTGATAAGATCAGTCCGGTAATCTATAATATATTTATCAAGGTTTACTAATTTATTAATAAGTCGTGTTGAATCAATCTTGTTCGTAGCAACTTTTAGTTGCTCTTGCAAAGCAGTAGCTTCTTTTCCTTTTATTTTCATTTGCTGCTGGTAATTATTGAACAGTAAATTATCAGGCGAGTTCACATATTGGATTCCGTTTTGTAGGGTGGCTGTATCAGCAATGATTGAAAATTGCTGTTGTTTATCAAGCAGGAATTCAAAAAATCCTGCTCTGTTGGGGTAACCGATCAGGTAAGTGCCACCTTGTAATTTTTTTGGACCTTTTAATACTGCTTCACTTTTTTCATTCAGCATCGCGGAATCTATAACCGGGTATGTTTTTCCAAAATAATGGCCGAGATAGATATATTGATTCTTAAAAGGCTTAAAAGTTACTTTTATTTCGTAACCTGATTGAGCAAAACCCGAAATAGTCAGCAGCAGACTCAGTAATACTAAAACTCTTTTCATGAAGGTATCTGGTTATTAAAAGTAAAATCCAACGAAATTTCCCCAAAATCATCATTTAACCATGTTGCTATATTTTGTCTTTTGGGGTTCATAAAAACAGGCATATTGAATCCGGTAAAGGTATAAAAAACAGGTTAAAAGTTTATTGTTTAAGGCTTTAAGGCCAAGTTAAAGAAAAAGACTTCTTTGGCCCCCAGTTGGTTGCGTGATCACAGTGCTTTTTGACCGAAAACAACCCAAAATCTGAATCACTTAGCTTTGCGCCGTGAAAAGAAAAAAGAAAAACATAGTATTGGAAAAACTCCTCGTTGAAGATTATGCCGCCGAAGGCAAGTCCCTGGCAAAACTAGACGGTAAAGTAATATTCATTGAGGGGGTAGTTCCGGGAGATATCGTGGATGTGCGCTTGCTGAAGAATAAAAAAGATTGGGCGGAAGGGGTGCCGTTACTCTTTCACACATATTCCCCTGACAGGGTAGTGCCATTTTGTGCTCATTTCGGCGTCTGTGGTGGTTGCCAATGGCAAATGTTACCCTATGAAAAACAATTGCTGTACAAACACAGGCAAGTTGAAGAAACATTGAAAAGGATTGGCAAGGTTCCATTACCACCGTTTCAACAAATAGTAGGTGCAGCCCAAACAAGATTTTACCGCAATAAGATTGAATACACTTTTGGGAATAAACGATTTTTATTAAAAGAAGAATTGGGAGATGAATCAATAAATGGAACACAAAACGTTGCTGGCTTTCATGTAAAAGGGTTGTTTGATAAAGTGGTTGATATAACAACCTGTTACCTGCAGGCTGAACCAACAAATGCTATCAGGTTGGCAGTAAAAGATTTTGCCCTCACCAATGGCTGGTCATTTTATGACATACGTAATCATATTGGTTTTTTAAGAACCATGCAGGTGCGTCTTTGTACCACCGGTGAAATGATGGTAAATATTGTAGTAGGAGAAAATGATGAGCAAAAAATAACGTTGCTGATGGAATATGTTGCGAAAAAATTTCCGGCAATTACTACTTTGTTATATACCATTAACACAAAATGGAATGATAGTATGTTTGATCTGGAGCCGGTGATATATAGCGGGAAAGGATATGTGATAGAGAAGCTGTCCGCAGGACCCGGTGGGGAAGACTTTCGATTCAAGATAGGGCCCAAATCTTTTTTTCAAACCAATAGCCAGCAGGCTGAGCAGCTTTACCAGGTGACCAAAGAATTTGCAGAGCTAACTGGTAATGAAATTTTGTATGACCTTTATTGCGGCACCGGCAGCATCGGTATATTTTTAAGCCAGCAGGCAAAAAAAATAATTGGTGTGGAAATGAATCCTGCTGCTATTGAAGATGCTAAAGAAAACGCAGTATTGAATAATTTAACCTCGGTTAATTTTTTTGCAGGGGATGTGATTGATATATGTAATGATGATTTTTTTGCTGCAAATGGCCAACCAGATGTCATTATTACTGACCCGCCCCGGGCAGGGATGCATGAAAAGCTGGTTAAAAAAATTCTGGATATTGCAGCACCAATAGTTGTGTATGTTAGCTGCAATCCTGCTACACAGGCCAGAGATTTAAATTTACTGAATTCAGTATATGAAGTAACCAGGGTGCAGCCGGTAGATATGTTTCCACATACACATCATATAGAAAATGTGGTACAGTTGAAATTGAAAGAAAATACTGTAAGCAAAGAGATCAAAGGAGAAAAAGAGTAAAGGAGAAAACTATTATAGAAGCAAATAAGCAAAGAAAAGTATAACTTTTGCCGTAACTCATAATTCTCCTTCTCTCTTTTAATCTCTTAGCTTAATTTTACCACCTATGAGTAATGTTCGATTTACCCGGCCCGACCGTTTTCCACCAATTATAAAAAATCTGATCATCCTGAATGTACTGGCCTGGATCGCCCAGTTGTCACTGGACAGCCAGTACCAGATTACTGTAAAAGGGGCCCTTTGGCCGGTAAGCACACCAATGTTTGAGCCCTACCAGATTTTTACAAGTATGTTTCTACATGCACCCAGCTTTGAAATGTTTTTTCATATTCTTTTTAACATGTTTGCCTTATTTATGTTTGGTCGGGTGTTAGAGAATGTATGGGGCCCCAAAAAATTCCTGTTCTACTATTTAGCCTGTGGAGTTGGTGCATCGGCCGCACATTTGTTGATGCAGCAATTGATGGGTGGCTTTGTACCGGCAGTTGGCGCTTCCGGTGCTGTAATGGGAATAATGGTTGCTTTTGGCTACCTCTTTCCCAACACCGAATTGATGATTATTCCTATACCAATACCGGTTAAAGCTAAATGGGTGGTGATAGGTTATGTACTTTTAGACCTTTTTGGAGGATTTGGAAAAATAGCCGGTGACAATATTGCGCATTTTGCCCATCTCGGAGGAGCATTGACAGGATTTATTATTGTTTTAATCTGGAACAAATCCAATCGCCGGACGTTATATTAAGCTAGGAGGGCAAAAGAGTGAAGGAGAAAAAGAGCAAGTAAAAGAGTAATATTAATCTTATTTAAATAGTTAAAGCAAAACGACCTTTGCCTTTCACTATCATCTGTTAATTATCATATATCATCTGTAATGATGACTTATTTAGAAAAACAATACAAACAAAAAATTACACTGGGGCAAAGTGGAAATACGCTGATAATGCTGATTGCTATATGCCTTATTATGTTTGTAGGACTTGCTTTTTTGATGGCTATCTGGTATTTCAGGTTCCCTAAAGAATTAGCCCCTTCACTTTTTACAAAAAATGTGATGAGCTGGTTTACAATGCCGGCCGATGCGGAAAAAATGCTGAGTCATCCATGGACTATTATCACACATATGTTTGTACATGATAATATCTGGAGAATATTTTCCAATATGCTTTGGCTTTGGTGCTTTGGTTACATCCTGCAGGACAATGCAGGGAACAAAAAAATAATTCCCCTTTTTATTTATGGAGGATTAGCGGGTGGAATTGCATTTATACTGGCTTATAACTTTATACCATCACTTCAGGCTCAACTTCCATATGCTACTGCCATGGGTGCAGCTGCCCCTGTAATGGCAGTGGCTATTGCTACAACAATGATATCGCCGACGTATAAAATTTTTCCAATGATAGGCGGAGGTATTCCTTTGTGGACCCTGACAGCTTTGTTTGTTATTGCTGATCTGGCTACTGTTTCTATCAGTGATACTGGTAACCTGGTAGCACATCTAGCCGGTGCTTTTACAGGATTTCTTTTTGCAATTTTTTTACAAAAGGGTTACGACTGGAGTCGCTGGATGAGCAATTTTTTTGACTGGGTATCTAATCTCTTTAATCCCGATAAGCCCAAAAAAGGGAAGAACATAAAAGAAGAATTATTTTACAAATCATCATCTGCACCTTTTAAAAAAACTCCGAACATTACTCAACAACGGATTGATGAAATACTGGATAAAATTAACCAGAATGGCTTTAGCTTTCTAACAGATGAGGAGAAAGAATTACTAAAAAGGGCAGGGGAAGAAGGGTTGTAAACATAGCATAGCTACGAGTTTTGAGCTATAAGTTGTGAGACCTAAGGAACAGGTTACCTTTCTTTAGGCTAAACAGCATTATATAAAGTAGTAATGATTGTTAAATATAATGCCATGTAACTCACAACGCAAAGCTCCCGGCTTTTTCATTAAATTGCATCAATGCCCAGCAAATTCCGACTCTTTACTAAACGTTTTTTTATATACTCCAACCTGGTGCTGGTATTCTTTTTCTTATTGTCCTGCCTGGTTCCTTATTTGAATCCACAACGATGGTGGTACATTTCATTTCTAGGTTTAGGCTTTCCCTTTCTGTTATTATTTGTTATTTTTTTTGCAATAGGATGGTTGATTATATTAAAACCCCGTTTTGCTTTAATATCAGGTATTGCAGTACTGCTGGGTATTAAAAGTATCAGCGTTTTTTTTGCTTTTCATAAATACAGGACATTTAATTATAAAAAAGAACCGCAATCAATCAGGGTCCTGACCTGGAATGTAGCCCGGTTTGTGGAATTGAAAAAAAATACCAATAAAGGGAGCGGAATACGACTTCAAATGTTTGACCTGATCAAACAACAGAATGCAGACGTTTTATGTTTACAGGAATTTCACACGTCTATCGATTCTGCTTATTATGATAATATAAAACCGATACAAGAGCAATTAGGTTATCCTTACTATTATTTTTCTTTTGATAACGATGGCGATAAACATTATTATAGTTCTATTATTTTTTCCCGCTATCCAATTGTTGATACCGGAAGAATCAGGTTCCCCCGGCCAACCTTACCGGAAGTACTACTAAACGCAGATATTAAAGTAAATAATGATACCATCCGGGTATTTACCACTCACCTCCAATCACTTCAATTTGGAAGAAAAGACTATGAAAGAATTGATAAAATAGCAAATGCAAGAGACAGTTTGCTTGCAAACTCCCGCAATATTTTATCAAAATTAAAAAAAGGAGTTTCTTACCGCAGTATCCAGGCTGATATCGCCCATAAAATTATCAGGGATAGCCCTCACCCGGTTTTATTATGTGCCGATCTCAATGATGTGCCTAATTCATACACCTATTTTACTGTTAAGGGTAATATGCAGGATGCTTTTTTAAAGAAAAGCTTTGGTATTGGAAGAACATTTACATCACTTTCGCCCACACTTCGTATTGATTATATTTTTGCGGACACCCATTTTAAGATAAAGCAATTTAAACGTGTCGTTAAAAAAATTTCCGATCATTATATGCTGATAGCTGATGTAGAGTTAAAGAAGTAGTCGGGAATGATTAATTTTGAATTTAATCAGCATCTATGAGCGAACTGAAAATATACAACACCTTATCAAGACAGAAAGAACTTTTTGAACCCATTACTCCCGATCACGTAGGATTATATGTTTGTGGCCCTACTGTTTACAGTGATGTTCACCTGGGTAATTGCCGCACATTTATTTCTTTTGATATTATCTACCGTCATCTTTGTTACCTGGGCTATAAAGTGAGGTATGTAAGAAATATTACAGATGCCGGCCACCTGGAAGGAGACCGGGATGAGGGCGATGATAAGTTTTCAAAAAAGGCAAGGCTGGAACAACTGGAGCCAATGGAAATTGTTCAACGCTATACAGTAGGATTTCATAAAGTAATGGAACTCTTTAATACGTTGCCACCCACTATTGAGCCTACGGCTACCGGTCATATTACCGAACAAATTAAAATGGCCCAGCAAATCATTGCTAATGGATATGCCTATGTAGTTAATGGCACCGTATATTTTGATGTAGAAAAATATAATACGGAGAAGCCGTATGGCATTCTTACCAATAGAAAACTGGAAGATCTGCTGGAAGGAACAAGAGAATTAGGTGGTCAGGATGAAAAAAAAGGACGACTCGATTTTGCTCTTTGGATAAAAGCAGGACCGGAACATTTGATGCAATGGCCTTCCCCCTGGGGTATGGGCTTTCCGGGATGGCATGTTGAATGTTCGGCAATGAGTGAAAAGTACCTGGGAAAACAATTTGATATACATGGTGGTGGTATGGACCTTGCAGCTACACATCATACAAATGAAATAGCCCAGTCGCAGGCATGTTATCATACATCACCTGTACGGTATTGGATGCACACCAATATGCTAACAGTAAATGGTGTACGTATGAGCAAGAGTGCCGGAAATGGTTTTTTACCGGAAGAGTTATTCAGTGGCTCACATCCTTTACTTGAAAAAGCATATTCTCCTATGAATGTGCGCTTTTTTATGTTGCAAACTCATTATCGCAGCACACTCGACTTTAGCAATGAAGCCCTGCAGGCTGCTGAAAGGGGATTGAAACGATTATGGGAAGCGTATGAGAAGTTGGGAGCCATGAGTCTGAAGTCAGGAGACGAACCAGTAGATACGGAACTTGATTCATTGATCCGAAAGTTAGTGGGCGAGTTTGATGAGCACATGAATGATGATTTTAATACCGCCAGGGTATTAGCCAGTATGTTTGAACTGGTGCCCATTATCAATTCTATCAAAGATAAAACGATAGCGATAACAGCTATTTCTGCTGACACATTGTTATTGCTGCAATCAAAATTCAAAAGCTATCTGGAAGATGTGTTTGGATTGAAAGCAACAAGGGAAGCAGATAATGGTAAACTGCAGGGAGTAATGCAATTGCTGATTGATATCCGCAAAGAAGCAAAGACTAAAAAAGATTTTGTTACATCTGATAAAATAAGAAATCAATTGAGTGAACTGGGTATTGAATTAAAGGATGAGAAGGGAGGAGAGATGAGTTGGTCAATTGAATGAAATCGCCGGAAATAAATAGTAAATAGTCTGATACATTTTTGCTAACTTGTTTTTATACTCCGAAGGAGTCCTTCGGCCAAAACAACAGCTATGCGAATCAGACTTTTTCTATTATTCACGGCTTTTTTTTCAGTATTTATTCTTACTGCACAAATTCAAAAAGCTCCGGAAAAAAATGAAGGAGATGGACCCTATACACAACTGATCATTCGGGGTGTGGTGTTAATTAATGGAACGGGGGCACCACCTGTCGGACCGATGGATATTGTAATTGAGAAAAACCGAATTGTGCAAATAACCGGTGCCGGAAGCAAGACTAAATTAAAAGAGGGTGGAAAAGAACTGGATTGCAATGGCATGTATGCTCTGCCGGGTTTTATTGATATGCACGGGCATATTGGTGGTAAAGCGCAGGGCACACCGGCAGAATATGTTTTTAAACTCTGGATGGCTCATGGTATTACTACCATCCGGGATCCATCAGCCGGTAATGGATTAAGTTGGGTACTGGATGAAAAAAAACTAAGTGCAGAAAATAAAATAACTGCCCCGAGAATATTCGCCTACACCTCTTTTGGGCAGGGGGCAAAGCAAACGATTACCACTGCTGAGCAAGCTATTGAATGGACAAGAGAAAATGCAAAGAAAGGTGCTGATGGCATTAAATTTTTTGGTGCTGCACCGCTAATAATGGATGCAGCTATAAAAGAAAATAAAAAACTGGGTTTACGCAGCTGTTGCCATCATGCACAAACGGAAGTAGCAAGATGGAATGTATTGAACTCTGCAAGGGCCGGGCTAACTTCTATGGAACACTGGTATGGTTTACCGGAAGCATTATTTACCGATAAAACAATTCAGAACTATCCGTTGAATTATAATTATAATAATGAACAGAATCGATTTGAAGAAGCCGGAAAATTATGGAAGCAGGCTGCACCCCCCTACAGTGAACATTGGAATAAAGTGATGAACGAATTGCTGAGTCTTGATTTTACACTAGACCCCACCTTTAATATTTATGACGCTAACCGTGATTTGCAAAGAGCAAGAAGGGCAGAGTGGCATGAATGGTATACACTGCCATCACTTTGGAAATTTTATGAACCCAGCCGGGAGTCGCATGGCTCCTATTGGTTTAGCTGGGGTACCGAACAGGAAGTAGCCTGGAAAGAAAATTACCGTCTATGGATGACCTTTATTAATGAATACAAAAACCGCGGCGGCAGGGTAACTGCCGGTTCTGACAATGGATTTATTTATCAGACCTATGGGTTTGGTTATATCCGGGAATTGGAATTATTAAGAGAAGCAGGTTTTCATCCGCTGGAAGTAATTCGTTCCGCAACTTTATATGGAGCACAGGCATTGGGCATGGATTCCGCAATCGGCAGTGTGGAAGTGGGTAAACTGGCAGACTTGGCTATTGTTGATGCCAATCCGTTGGAGAATCTTCAATATCTCTACGGTACGGGCGCCATCTTTATGAATGATAAAAACGAAGTGATAAGAAAAGGTGGGGTGCAATACACCATAAAAGATGGAATAATATACAATGCCAAAAAACTACTGGAAGATGTGAAAAAAATGGTGGATGATGAAAAGAATAAAACGGGCTGGAAGCTTCATCAACCCGGTATGAATTGAAATCGAAGATATAAAAGAACGAAAGAGCTACCGGTAAAAACATATCCGGCTGGAATATGCGCTTCAACATCCGATCTGACTCTAAGGCGTGTTTTTTTATTATTGCTTAAACATAATTTAATCCGGTTCTTGGGTTTTATAGTTTCTATCAATACTATACATTATGTAAAACCTTATTATTACAGTTCTCTTAAGTTATCGTGAAATGTATTACCAACCAGGAAAAAATAGTGGTAAGCAGGAATAGGGTAACAGATTTTATGGAATTGGCGGGTGCCTGATTATTATTGAAAGTTATAACGTCCTTTTTCAGTAATTATATCCTAATTTTCATTTCTCAATAATCAGGAAATGAAATACTTGGAACATCTTTCCAAAGATAAAAAATTTAAGAAGCTAATTGAAAGCGGAGAACCGCATCAACTAAGGAGGCGTAAGAATATCTGCACCTATCTCTGTGCTTCTATTATGAGCCAGCAGCTATCAACCAAAGTAGCAGATGTAATTTACAAGCGTTTTATTGCCTTATATGGAGGCAAAGAACCAACCCCGCTTCAAATACTCAATACACCCTTTGAAAATCTCCGGGGAATAGGATTGAGCAATGCCAAAGCAGGCTATATTAAAAATGTTGCACAGTTTGAAATTGAGGTTGGCATGGATGCAAAAAAGCTGGGTAATATGACGAACGAAGAAGTGATCGAATACCTGGTTGCTATTAAAGGGGTGGGTAGATGGACAGTAGAAATGTTGCTGATGTTTGCATTGGGAAGAGAAGATGTATTTGCCGTTGATGATCTCGGTATTCAGAATGCCATGATAAAATTGTATAAAATAGACAACAGTAATAAAAAAATAGTAAAAGAAGAAATGCTGAGGCTTTCTGCTTCATGGAGTCCGTACAGAACATATGCCTGCATTCATTTGTGGAGGTGGAAGGATGAAGCACCTGCAGTAAAGAAAATGAGGCCGAAAGAGAAGATAAAATAACGACCTGAAAGATGGAATTTTTTTTCTTAAAGCAGATTTTTTTTAATACCATTACAAAACCATCTACGTAGTAAAGCAGGAATCTTTTTATAATTTTATAACCGCCAGGGTTTGATAAGCAACTACACGGGCGATAAAATTGCTATAAGTTAATGAAAGGATGGATAAACAATCTGCGACTCGATTTTGGTTCATATCACCATATCTTTTTAAATATAACTCACCTTTATATTAGTATTAAATGGATAGCATTGAACGCACAAAACAATGATACAAATCAATACTTTATACATTTTAAGCAGGTAGTACATTGTGTACTTAAAAAGTGGTTTCTTTTATTTAGTTTGCCACGCGGTAGGGGTAGAAAAACAGTCATTAATTGAATAATTTTGAACTCCCGCCAACTCAATATTTAACTTTCGGAAAAAAGGGTTATTTTAGACAGAGAGAATATAGCTCTGCCAAATTTATTTTTTAGCGGGTTTATTATTTTTGATTGCACCTTTTACTTGATTTTATTCATTCATATTTAAGTAGTCAGCTATATGGGAACAGTAAGTAATATTTTAAAAGGGAAAGGGAAAGAAATTTTTTCTATTGCACCAGACACAACCGTTTATCAGGCCCTTGAATTAATGGTTGAAAAAAATGTGAGCTCCCTGCTTGTTGTAGAGAACGGAAAACTCAGTGGCATTTTTACTGAAAAAGATTATGCCCGTAAAGTGGTATTGAAAGGTAAATCTTCCAAAGAAACCCGGATCGGGGATATCATGACAGAAGAGCTGATTACTGTTTCACCAGCCAGTACCATAGATGATTGTATGCGCTTAATGACGGGCAAATCTATCCGGCATTTACCTGTTTTAACAGATGGTAATTTAGTGGGTATCGTTTCAATCGGGGATGTGGTAAAACACGTAATTGAAGAACAAAAATTAATTATTGAGAATATGGGAAATTATATTCACGGAACCTGATTTGCTATAAAGCGATGATTATAAATACACCCATTGAAATACATTTCACTTGTATAGTTATTGACTAAATCAAAACGAACTGCATTGAATAAAGTCAATCAATCTCTATAATTTAAAGCAGGCTTTCTATCACCTATTAAAGCCTTATACTGATAATCTCCTATCGATTTGGTGAACTCCTCTTTTGCTTTTACAATAAGTGCCGGCGTTAGAAATAAATCGATGGCAGTAAAAGCCATGGTTTTAGCAGCAACGATCATCCCTTTTATACCAATATCGGTACCACCACTGGCTACCGCCTGCCAACTATGTGCTGAAGTGCCGGTTACCCAGGTAGCCGCTTCTAAACCTACTGTGGGAACTACATAGCTCACATCTCCCACATCTGTTGAACCCTGATTTTTATTGATATGAAAAGGCAGAATAAGGTTGGCAGCCTCAAACGAAGGGACTTTTGCTAAAAAAGAACCTTGTATTTTTTTAGCAAATACTATTTCATCGGGTGTGTAAGAAACACCGCCAACTTTTTCTAAATTAGCCTGCATATTTATAGCAAGCGATTTATTGATAAGCAAGTCGTGTACTCCCGAAATTAATTCATATTCCATTTTAGTTTCCGTGCCCAAAGCAGCTCCTTCCGCAGCTTTAACCACCCTGTTAAATATACTTTCTACATTGCTTCTTTCAGGGTTTCTTATTACATAATACACTTCAGCAAAATCAGGAACAACATTTGGCGCCTTACCGCCATTGGTAATTACATAATGAATACGGGTTTCCTGTGGTACATGTTCTCTCATCATGTTCACCATATTATCCATTGCCTCTACTGCATCTAATGAAGAACGCCCTTGCTCAGGCAACATGGACGCATGTGATGAAATACCATTGAACCTGAACTTGGCTGACTTATTAGCCAAACTACTGGTGTAGGTAACTGAATTTTCATCACTGGGATGCCAATGAATTACTACATCAACATTTTTAAATAAACCTTCCCGAACCATATATACTTTTCCGGCTCCACCCTCTTCGGCAGGGCAACCAAATACTTTCACGGTACCTTTAATGGTCCCGTCTTTCAGCAATTGTTTAATGGCTATTCCGGCAGCAACGGATCCGGTGCCGAACAAATGATGCCCGCATCCATGCCCATTATTATTATTGGCAACAGGTGTTTTGGTTGCAGAATTGTTTTGTGATAATCCGGGTAATGCATCAAACTCCGCAAGAATACCAATAACCGGTGTTCCGCTTCCATACGATGCTACAAATGCAGTAGGAATACCTGCTACACCTGCTTCCACATTAAATCCGTTTTCCTTTAGTATGTTTTGTAATAGTAAGGTGCTTTTAAATTCCTTATATCCCAGCTCGGCATATTCCCAAATATTCAAAGCAACTTTTTTATACACTTCATAACCAGCTTGAATATTTTTTGACGTTTCATTTTTTAAAACGTCTATTGATTTACTGTTACCAGTATTTTGAGCCACACTATTACCTGCAAGGGCAATGTATACAAAGAAGAGAAAAATTAATTTCATACTGGTATATTTTAATAGTAAGGATTTAAAGAGATTTATAGTACTATTTTTTCCATTTTTTTCAACCAACCCTCATCAATCGTTGCCCCCAAACCAATTACTTCGGGTACTTTTACCACCCCGTTTTTTTCATACACAATTCCGCCGGTTACGGGGTCTTCAATAAACATTAATGCTGTATCAAAATCGTAGTGTTCAATCATCGGACTGCATAAAGCAAAATGAGCAAATGCGGTCATTGCTAATCTTGACTCTACCATGGCCCCTACCTGTAAATGAATATTGGCTGCTTCGGCCAACCGCGCCATTTTCAGTGCTTTAAAAATGCCACCCGATTTTCCGAGCTTGATATTAAAGTAATCACAGGCTTTTATTTGTATTAATCGTTCCGCATCATGTTCATCACTACAACTCTCATCCGCCATAATGGGAATGGGACTTGCTTTTTTGACTTCCGGTAATCGCATAAAATTCCAACGGGCAATAGGTTCTTCGCAATGTTGAATAGCATATACCGCCAGGGCTTGTAATGTTTCAATGGCTTCTTCTACTTCCCAACCCTGGTTGGCGTCGATGCGAAGAGGTATTTCATTTCCTACCGCCTCACGGATAGCTTTTATTCTTTCCACATCCGTCTTTCCATTTTTTCCCAACTTTATTTTTATGGCCGGGTAACCTTCTGCTTTTATTTTCATCGCATCTAATGCCATCTTTTGTGGTTCTCCGATGCTGACTGTATAATCTGTAATGATTGTTTTGTTATTCTCTCCGCCAATAAATTTATACAAGGGCATACCGGCCTGTTGTGAAGCAATATCATATAAAGCAATATCAAATGCACTCTTAATACTACTGTTGCCATAGATGATTTTATCCATCAGGCTGATACAAGCTTCAATCTGCAATGGGTCTTTTCCTATGAATGCTTTGGCAAAGTATTGTCCAACTATAAAGCAGGTGTCCTGGCTTTCTCCATTAATAGGCATATAGGGACTGCACTCTCCAAAACCAGTAATACCTTCGTTGGTTATTATTTTTATCAATACATTTTCCGCTGAATAATCAGTGCCAAGGGAAGTAGTAAATGGCTCTTTCAGTGGAATAGAAAGTTTGTATAATTCAACCTGCCGGATGGTAAGGCTATTGCTCATAAGTAGTATTAAGTATAGGAAACCTGTCTGGAGGTAAAGATACTACTACGGGTTTAACGACGCCCTTCTGCAAATATTTATTCTTTTTTTCAGGATGGCTTGGTTTTTGCCTTCACCATATCGTTATTGGATAAAGGCATATATAAAACACTTAACAAACAAATCATGCTTAGGAATAATTTTAGTATTCTTTACTTTTTCTTATTACTATTAACGGCCTGCAATAAAGAAGTGGATGAATTGCCGGCACCAACCCAAACTGGCGCCAATACTTTTGGTGCAAAGGTGGATGGCATAATGTGGGTGCCCAAAGGATTTGGCCCTTTTCCGGCCAGCAATCTACTGGAAGCCAGGTTTACAACGCCAACATCTATTCTTATTAATGCAAGGAATTTCGCTTCATCACCTAACGAAACAGGGTTTGAAATTTTAGTGTCAGGAGTTACCGGCCCCGGTACGTATGCATTAAATACGAATGTTACATTACCTGCTATAACTGGTTATGGGTATTATTTGAAAAACAGGTTCACTCCGCAGGATGAATGGTTAACAACCGCTGAATATACAGGTACAGTAACGCTCTCACGGCTTGATATAGCAAATAAAATTATCGCCGGTACTTTCCGGTTCAATGCGCTCAGTTTGAATAACACGCTTCATGCTATAAGTGTAACAGAAGGCAGATTTGATATAAAGCTAAAATAAACTATCAGAAAACGACCCGGACACCGGCGCTAAGCATTGCAAGAAAAGGGGCATTGTTGTTAGCAAGAATGTATTTACTAGGATAACCTGATGTTGGTATCCATACTTTTCCTTCTGAATAAAAAAACAAATCGCCACTAATCGGAGTTTCCCAACCGATACCCATGTCAAAAGTCAGCCGTTTAAAACTGGCTTTGCCACTTCTCACAGGAATCGTATAAATAAGAGAATCAATAGAAACAGAATGATTATTTTCAACATTACCTAACAGCAACCCAAACCCTGCAAAACCATAGAGATTCCATCCGTGTTCGATATCATTACTCCCTTTCAAATATTTTCTCCAACCAAGAGAAAGTATTTTGAGTTTCATCCGGGTATTATTGGTGTAATTAATTTTTTGTAAAATGGTAGAAGGAGATTTGGCCGTAGCAGTAAGATCATTTTTAAAAATACCACGGGCAAAATAAGTAAACGAAACATAAGTACCATTTTTGGGAGTTAAATGAAATAAGGCCTGTGCTGTATTTCCCAATGTCCAGAAGCGTTGTTCCTTTTTAAAATTTCGTTGTAACCCGGCGTCATTCGCAATACTGAAGCGCTCGGCCTGAGAAAAAGCAGTGAAGGAAATAAGAAAAATGAAAAGTGATATGATAATTCGCCTGTTCAAGAAAAAATTTATTTGCAATGTTACACAATTAAAAGCGCAGTTAAAATAAGCAAACCACCCCGATTATATGATCATCAGGATGGTTTGCCAGGTATGATTTTTTATCTCATCAATTTCAGTTCCTTAATTAGATTAGTGCCGCCACCCAGCTTATCTATACACCATAATACATAACGTATATCTACACAAATCGTACGGTTCAGGTCTTTATCAAATGCCAGTTTATGACTAAGTGCTTCATAGTTGCCATCAAAGGCAAGGCCAATCAATTCTCCCTTATTATTAATAACCGGCGAACCCGAATTACCTCCGGTAATATCATTTGTGGTGATGAAACCAATTACCAGGTCTTTTCTGGTGGGGTCCATATACTGGCCAAAATCTTTTTTCTTCAATAATTCAATCTGGTTGGCAGGCAGGTCAAATTCATAGTCACCCGCTTTATATTTTTCCAGCAACCCTTTTGAAGTAGTTACATAATCATAAAATACAGCATCTCTCGGGCGGTATGATTTTACATTGCCATAACTCACCCGCAT
>JANMLJ010000281.1:0-16154 GCA_031372465.1 Chitinophagaceae bacterium
ACGGCGAATTCACCACGACCTGTAAACTGCTGATTTTGCCAACCTTTAAAATCGCTATACACACAAAGGCGGGGATACCATTGTGAGATAGTAAATAAATGATTGCCATCCTCAGGAAAATATTCGTATCCTCCGCGGCCCTGATAAACATTTCGGTCGGAGATATTATAATTCCAGTCTAAATTAAAAATAAATTTTTGTCCGGGTTTTAAAGGTGCAGGCAAATCAATCCGCATCATGGTTCTGTTGATCGTATAGTTTAGTTTTTTGCCCAATGCGTCAGTTAGTTTAGTAATATTAAATCCATATCCGTTATCAGATTTGCTTTCATCTGTTTTGTCGAGTTGATCCGGACTTATCCGGCTACTCATCGGGTTACTGGTTTGATAATTTGCATTGTTTACACTGCTGTGTTGGTTTTCGTCTAACTGAAGCCACAGATAACTAAGTACATCAGGTGAGTTATTAAAATAGGTAATCATCTCACTCCCGGTCAACTTTAATTTTTTTTCATCCAGTTCGCATTTGATATCATAATCAACTCTTTGCTGCCAGTATTTAGGACCAGGTGCCCCGGCTGCTGTGCGGTACTCGTTTGGCGAAGGAAGTATGCTGCCGAGTTGTTCAAATTTGTTGCCATGATTACTGCTGGGATTATTTTGTAGATTTTGTCCAGTACTGCTAATGCTGAAACAAATTACAATCAAAAGGCAAGAAATAATATTTCTCATCTTGAATTCTTTTTTTAATGTGAAGAAATCGGTGGATGCTTTCAAAGCTAAGTCAATTAGGCTAATAGAGAAAACGAATAAATCATGTTTAGAACAAAAATTACACTAACGGTTAATTAAAGTGATTTGTTGGTTTTAAAAACTACAAAAGCCATCTGCTTTTAAACAAATGGCTTTTGTAATGTATTTGGCACTTTGCGGGTCTGTGCAAGGTAAGCCTCTCCCTTTAGGGGGGTGGAGGGGTTTTAAAACCCTTTTTTCTCCATCGCTTTTTGCATAGGGTTAATGCCCGGTGCCGGAGTTACTCCTTGTTTTTGCTTAAACACCTTGAATTTACTTGGCTCCTTTATGTTTCCATAGGTATTATTGCTTTCATCTACATCGGCTGTTTCTTTGTAAGGGTCTAATTTTACCGAAGCCACTTCTTTGTCTTTCACAAAGGTTTTTATTACTTTCTTTTCACTCTTGCGCCATACCTGTGCAGGTATTCTTTCTATTTCTTTTGTTCCATCTTTATAGGTCCACTCAAGAATAATAGGCATTACTAATCCACCTTTATTACTGAAAGTAATCTCATACATATTTTTATCACCATATTTCTGTCTGCCTTCTTCATCCAATGCTTCTGTTTGTGCTTTTATAGTTACCGGGTATTTTGTAGAGTCATATTTTTGAATATCCCTGGCATACTCCCAATAAAAATCACGCAGGGATTTATCTTTATCCGTTTCGAATACGATATTCTTATCCTGTTTGTTCCTGATTTTTGATAAATCTTCAAAAGAATTTACAGCAGGTTTTGCTAATGCTCTATACACAATAGTGTCATTAATTTGCGCTGGTATGGCTGTTACATCTGCTTTTGCGTAACGAATAGTATCAATAGATATATCGCAGGCATCCGTACCATAAAACCAGCCTCTCCAGAACCAATCAAGGTCTTCGCCGGTAGCATCTTCTAATGTCCTGAACAAATCAGCAGGGGTAGGATGTTTGAAAGCCCATCTTTTTGCATATTCACGAAAAGCATTGTCAAACAATTCACGGCCTACAATTGTTTCCCTCAAAATATTCAAACCAGTTGCAACTTTATCATAGGCATTTGCACCAAAGTTGATAATGTTTTCGGAATTGGTCATTATTGGCTCCAATTGTTCCTTTGGCAGTTTCATATAATTGGCAATATTGGCCGGCACTCCGCCGGTTGATGGAAATTTATTATCCCATAATTCCTGTGCCAGGTATTGCATATATGAATTTAATCCTTCATCCATCCAGGTCCACTGACGTTCATCACTGTTAATGATCATAGGGAAAAAAGTATGTCCTACTTCATGTATGATTACAAATATTGCAGCATTTTTGGAGCCTTCAGAATAACTGCCATCTTTTTCTGCTCTTCCCGGATTAAAAGAAATCATTGGATATTCCATTCCCTGGTTACCTTCTACACTTATTGCACTGGGATAAGGATAAGGGATAGAAAATTTGGAATAAGTTTTAATAGTATGTGCTACTGCTTTTGTAGAAATTTTGCTGTAGATAGGATAGGCTTCTTTTGCATAATAACTCATCGCCATTGCTTTATTGCCTTCAACTTTTACCGCCATTGCATCCCATACAAATCTCCTGGAAGATGTCCAGGCAAAATCGCGAACATTATCCGCTTTATAGATCCATGTTTTCTTCGCTGAACTTTTTCCACCGGATCCTGCGGATTGTTTAGATGCATTTAATGCTTCATCCAATGTTACAATCTGAACCGGCTCTGTGGCGGTTTGCGCTTTTGTCCACCGGGCCATTTGTACAGGAGAAAGTGTTTGTGCATAGTTTTGACAAACACCTGTTGCACCCACAATATGATCGGCAGGTACAGTCATTTGCACTTTAAAATTTCCAAAACTTAAAGTAAACTCACCGGTGCCGGTAAATTGATGATTCTGCCAGCCAATTTCATCACCATATTTACACATTCGGGGATACCATTGTGTGATGGTATAATTATTATTATTGTCTTCCGGGAAATTCTCATAACCACCCCTGGCGCCAGCAAAACGTAAAAAATCTCCCCGGTTAGCTAATTTATAATTCCAATCAAGGTTAAAAGAAATTTTTTGTCCTGGCTTTAAAGGAACAGGTAAATCAACTTTCATCATTGTTTTATTGATAACATAGTTGAGGGGCTTACCGGCAGCATCCGTTAATTTTAAAATATTAAATCCATAACCGTTATCCGATCTTTTCTCAATGGCACGGTCAAGGGATTTGTCGGTTCCTTGCAGACCCATCGGGTTACTACTTTGATAGTCTGCATTATTTTTAGTGCTATGTTGATTTTCGTCGAGCTGCATCCATAGATAACTAAGAACATCGGGTGAGTTATTAAAATAAGTAATTGTTTCAGAACCAGTCAGCATATTCCTGGCTTCATCCAATTCACATTTAATATCATAATCTGCCCTCATTTGCCAATATTTGGTACCGGGGGCACCACTTGCAGTCCGGTATTCATTGGGAGTAGGCAAGGTAGTACCTAATTGCTCAAACTTATTGGCATGGTTACTGGCTGCATTGTTTTGTATGTTCTGCGCTATGGTATAATTGGCCATTGCAAAACATACACTAAGAAATAATAGGATTTGTTTCATGTGTTTATTTTTTATTTTTACTTGATTGTCACATGGAATTCGCCTTAAAAATTATCATCGCCTGTTGGTATATCCCGATAGCTATCGGGATGCTCGATAATTTTTATGGCTCATTTCATGTTGTTTTTGTTTTATATAGGTTGTGTTTGCTGATTTACTTTTTTTGGGTATTCGATCCAGCATAAATTTAAGTGCAATGCTTAATGCAGCTGCCGATGCAAAAATCACCCATTCCCGTCTGTTTACTTTTAATACATTTTGGGCAATATAGGTAATAAATAATATGAGCAACACGATAATTATCTGACCGGCTTCCAACCCAAGGTTAAAGCCAAACAAGCCCCAGCCAAGGCTTTGATCGCTTGCCAATGCCATACGTATATTGTTGGCAAAGCCCAGGCCATGAATTAAACCAAAGAATAATGCAAAAAAATAATTGATGCGGATACTTTTGACAGTAAATGTTTTTTGAAACAGATTTGTTATAGCTGTAAAAGCTATAGTGCAGGGTATTAAAAACTCCACCCAATTACTGCTGATCGTTACCAATTCTTTTACACTTAAAAATAAGGTGATGGAATGACCAATAGTAAATGCCGTAACTAATACCAAAACCTGTTTCCAATCTTTAATACTATAAATGGCCGCCAGTGCTAAAATAAAAAGTTGATGATCCAGGGCATCCCTGCTAATAATATGTTCCCAGCCAAATTTGAAATAAAACGAAAAGTCACTCATAAATTCAACGCTAATAATTGCCGGCTCAATAATTTTAACAGCTATTCCTCTTTAGCTATCAAAATAAAGCAGAGTTTTGCAACTATAATCAATAATTTGCTTAATGGTAACATTGCTCTATAAATGGTGGATTATACCGCTACTTAGCTTCGGATTGGTTGGAAATACTGGAAATAGTTCATGGATGGAACATGGGCAGGTAAAGGCCCCTGCTTCTAAAGGTAACCTTCATCCGATCCATATCAGTACAGTGGAGATAGAACATAATATCGCTGAAAAATCACTGGAAATTACCTGCAAAATTTTCTGGGATGATTTTGAGACCATTCTTACAAAAGGAAACAATAATAAACGGGTGGATCTGGTAAATAAGAAAAATATTGCCGGTAACAACAAATTGATTTCAACTTATATCAGCAATCATCTAAATCTGGTAATAGATGGAAAACCAATGACGCTGAATTTCGTGGGTTTTGAAAAAGAAGATGCCGTGATATTTTCTTATTTCGAGGTAGCCAATATCAACTCGGTAAAAAAAGTTGCCATTACCAACAACCTGATGTATGATATGTATGAAGACCAGGTTGAAATTATCCATGTAATTGTAAACGGAAACAGGAAGAGTACAAAGCTGGATTACCCGGCAAAACTGGCTGAATTTAGTTTTTAAGACTTCCCGGTATTTTTTATTATTGCGAAGGCAAGGGTTTATTAGCAGGTATAAAATTTCCAACTGATCATTCCATCCCTTCACGCAGTGCTTCACTTATTTTTACGAGTACTTTATCTATCCTATGCCCGTCCATATCTACTACCTCAATTTGGAACCCTTTCCAATCAAGTTTTGCACCGGGTTTGGGAATTTTTTCTAGCTGGTGTAAAATAAATCCAGCAAGAGTGTCAAAGTCATGTTCTCCTTCATTCATCCATTCTGCTTTATCAAAACGGCTAAGAAAATCGTAAAAAGGAATCTGCCCATCAATCAGGTATGTGCCATCTTCTCTTTCTATAATTTCGTAATCAGGAACATCGGGTTGCGGCATATCACCTACAATGGCTTCCAGTATATCATTCAGCGTAATTAATCCGAGAATACTACCATATTCATCTACTATAAAACAGGAGTGAAGTCTTGATTCTTTAAATTTTTCCAATACCTGGTAAGGAGAATTATTTTCAGGTACAAACAAGGCCGGTTGCATCAACTCTTTAAAAAGGGTACTATCGGGGCTTACATACAGGTCTTTAATGGAAACAACACCTTTCAGGTTGTCTATTTCCCTATCACAGATAGGATAAACAGAGTGGGGTTCGCCAATAATTTTTTCTTTTATTTTATCCTCGTTATCATCCAGGTTGAACCAGATAATATCGCTGCGGTGTGTCATGAGCGAAGTAATGTTGCGGTCGCCAAGGTGAAAAACCCGTTCAATAATTTCCTGTTCCGCTTCATCAATAGTGCCGGCTTCGGTTCCTTCACCAATCAATGTTTTTATTTCTTCTTCTGTTACGGCATCATCCTTGGAACGTTTAATATTAAAAAGACGGAAGAAAAGGACACTGATTTTATTCAACACCCATACAATCGGGTGTGTAAAACTGGCAAAAACATTCATGGGACCAGCCACCGATTTTGCAATTTTTTCTGCCCGCAAAAGCCCCAGCTGTTTTGGAATTAATTCCCCGAAAATGATAGAAAGAAAAGTTACAATGATAACAATGATGATAGTGGAAACGGTGGCTGCATAAGTACGAACAAATTCAATTCTTTCAATATAAGGTTGCAACTGGCTTGCAAACCTTTCTCCTGAGTACACACCGGTAAGGATTGCAATAAGGGTAATACCAATTTGTGCAGCTGATAAGAACTTTTCTGGTGTATTAGCCAGATCCAGTGCCCGTTTGGCTTTTAGATCTCCTTTTTCTGCCTGGCTTTCCAGTCTTGATTTTCTTGCAGAAACCAATGCGATTTCAGACATTACGAATAATCCATTCACAAAAATCAAGGCAATTAAAATAAGAATCTCCATTTAGAAAAAAAGGTTAATTATCGAAGATAGTAAATCCGGACCTTTTATAGCAGGAAGGGGTAGTGTTGAATTGAAAATCAGGCTTCTAGGGGCATAATTGGCTATTTTCTCTAAAAAACTAAGAAAGTTGTTTCATTTTACATTGTTAATAGAATTTCTCACCAAGTAACTAAAAGAAATCAACGTTTTTTTTCCTTTCTTTATATATGAAAGATCAATTTGATTAAATACACCTCCTGCTACATGCAAAAAATTATTCATTCCCGTTTTATTCGCTGGATAATCCTTAACGGAGTCTTTTACCTGTTACTATTGTCCTTATTTCGTTTTATTTTCCATCTTTCATTTGTTCCGGCAGGAGAAAAAAATGTATTAGCTGCTTTTGGGATGGGGTTCCGTTATGATGCCAGGGTTGTTGCTATATTTCTACTGATCAGCTTTCTGGCGGTATTATTATTCTTCTTACGCCCATTTACCCAACCATTATCCAGTAAACTATTATTGATCTTTTCCAGGTTCTTTGGGTTACTGATCATACTGGTTTATACATTTGATTTTTTTCATTTTGTATACCTGCGCCAACGACTCAATGCCAGTATACTTAGTTATGCGGAGGATGCAAAAATTTCTTCTAATATGGTTTGGGAGAGTTACCCGGTTATTAAAATTTTCCTTGGGTGGATCATTTGTTTTGCTGGTATATTCTTTGTAACCCGGTACCTTTATCGGAAGTGTTTATCATTACCGGAAAAAGTAGCAAAAAAAAACCTGGTAATAAGTTATACCATCAGTTTTTTGGTTATTGCACTGGCTATCTACGGTCGTGCTAATATGTTTCCCCTTCGGTGGAGCGATGCTTACCGGCTCAACAGTGAATACAAAGCAAGTCTTGCGCTTAATCCTTTCCAGAGTTTTGCCAGTAGTTTAAAATTCAGAAATGCTGGTTTTGACAGGCAAAAAACAAAACAATATTATAGCCTCGTTGCTGAGCAACTGGGAGTAACAAATCAGGATACTACGACGCTGAACTTTCTTCGCACTACTATAAAAAATGATTCAGCGATAGTAAACCGCCCAAATATTGTATTGGTCATTTGCGAAAGTTTTGCCGCTTATAAGAGTTCTATGTGGGGTAATCCATTGAATACAACACCCTATTTTAATGAATTATGCAAGAAAGGTATCTTTTTTAAAAATTGTTTTTCTCCTGCCTATGGCACGGCCAGGGGAGTATGGGCAATTATTACGGGCATACCTGATGTTTGTGATATAAAAACGGCCAGTCGTAATCCAAGCCTGGTAGATCAGCAGACCATTTTGAATTTTATTCCAGACTATAATAAATATTATTTTATTGGTGGTAGTGCCAGTTGGGCTAATATCAGGGGAGTACTTACGGATAATATTAAGGGATTGCGTTTGTATGAACAGGAAGATTATAAAGCTTCTGCCATCAATGTTTGGGGCATCAGTGATAAAGATTTGTTTCTGGAAGCAAATGAAAAATTTAAGCAACAGACAAGTCCATTTTTTGCGGTGATTCAAACGGCTGATAACCACCGGCCCTATACCATACCGGAAGAAGATTTGCCATTTATTAAACTGCGGAATTTTCCAACTGATACACTTGAAAAATATGGTTTCTGGTCGAATGAAGAATTAAATGAATATGCCTATACAGAACATACTTTTAAAACTTTTTTTGAAGCGGCTGAAAAAGAAAAATATTTTAAAAACACCATTTTTGTTTTTGTAGGTGATCATGGTTTAAAAGGTAATGCCACTGCACTATTTCCAAAAGTCTGGACGGAAGAAGCTTTAACAAGCCATCATGTACCGTTGTTATATTATGCCCCGTTTTTATTGAAACCACAGGTTATAGAAAGAAAGGTTTCACAGGTGGATATCATGCCGGGTATTGCTTTTCTTGCAGGGTTGCCTGTAAATAATACGACGATGGGAAGAAATATTTTTTTAAATCCTTCTTTAACCGATAGTAACGATATTAGTAATCATACATTTATTATTCAACCAGATAATCAACTGGTCGGACTAATCACCGGAAAGTATTATTATCAATATAATCTTGGATCCAACACGGAAAAAATATTTTCCTTATTGAATAATAACCCGCTGCCACCAGGCGAACCAACTACTATTTTCCGGCAACAGATGCATGACCTCACATTGGGATATTATGAAATAGCACGTTATATGCTTTTCAATAATAAAAAGAAGAAATAATCAGGCTGTTGTTATTCCCGGATGAGAAAGTCCGAAGAATCTGTTGAACAGGGTGCCGGTAAAAATGCCATAAATCATACCTACTAAAGCGCCACAAATGATATCAGCGGGATAGTGCACGCCCACATATATCTGGGCATAGGCGATAATGCCTGCCCAAAGAAATGCCAGTAACATCCATTTTTTAAACAAGTGCCGGAATGTGATAAAAAGAAAAGTAGCCATTCCAAAATGATTAACAGCATGGTTGGAAGTAAAACCAAATCCTGAAGGGCATCTTACCAGCAATCTGAGATGTTCGGTAAGATCAGGATTATTACAGGGGCGGATACGTTCAAAACCATATTTGAAGACATAGGTTCCTGTCATATCGCCTAAACCGATAGTTACTAAAAAGAAAATAACCCACCATACGCCTTTCACTTTAAAATTTAAGGTTGCAAACAATATTATAAAGAGGTAGAGTGGTACCCAGTTTATGGAGTTTCGAACAAAAGGGGCAATTGCATCGAAAAGGGGGTTTGTCCATTTGCTGTTTATTATTACGAACAGTTCCCTGTCTAACTCAATTAATTTTTGCCAGAAACTGTTGAATAAAAAAAACATTGCTGCAAAAATAACGGAAGGTTTTCAAAACTATTGAACAGTTAACAGTTAAATAAATAGCTATGTAATTGTTGAAATGGGTTAAATGCTATTCTTTTGCAGTTGTTTCATCAAAGGGTAAAAGTGTAAGGTTCTATGCTTTCCAGATTTAAACTGCCTAAAACGATTTTATGGGTGACAAACCTGCTTGTCATCTTCGGGCTGATATTTACCTTATTCAGGCTGGCAACTTTTATTGCTTTTAAGCCAAAAGGCATTTCATTTTGGGATGTTATTCCTTCTTTTCTGATGGGAGTCCGTTATGACCTGCGGTGGATTGCTTTTATATTACTCCCAATCATTTTAGTAAGCATGATGCCGAAGTTGTCGCCATTTTATTCCTCCAGGAATAAAAAATGGTGGACCTGGTATCTTGCTATCGTGACGTTTATCCTCTTTGTTTTTTTTGCTGCAGGGTTTGGAAGCTATTCTTACAATCAAACGCCGCTGGATGCAGGGGCAATGAATTTTGCGGAAGACTTTAAAATATCCTGGAAAATGTTGCGGCAGACATACCCGATGTTCTGGATGTTACTGGGTTTAACAATTGCTGTTCTTTTTTTCAGGTGGATGTACCACCGCAGTCACTGGCAGGTAATTAATAAAACAGATGGATTAGGTATTCTTTATAGAAGAAAGTATTTTTGTATAGCAGCTCTCATACTACTATTTTTTTGCTGGGGTAATTTGTCCTGGCCACCATTAAGCCGTAATGACAGTTTTAAATTTGGTAACAGTTTTAAAGCTTACCTGGCTATAAACCCGGTACAGAATTTTTTTGCTACGCTAAAATTGAGGAAACCGGAATTTAATGAAGCAAAAGCAAAAGCTGCTTTCCCTGTAATGGCAGAATGGATGCAACTGGAGGACAAGAACAGTTTTTCTTATCGCAGGGAAATCGCTCCGAGAAGTAATTCATTAGAAAGCCGGCCAAATATTGTACTCGTGCAATGTGAATCATTCAGCATGTTTAAAAGTAATATGAGTGGAAATCCGCTGAACACTACACCTTATTTTGATTCACTTTGTAGTAACGGAATTTTTTTTGAGCGTTGTTTCACGCCTCATTTCTCTACAGCAAGAGGGCTATTTGCTATACTAACTGGTATACCTGATGCACAATTATTCAAGTTCTCCACCCGGAACCCACAGGCCTTGGAACAACATACTATTATTAATAACCTGGAAGATTATGATAAGCATTATTTTCTTGGTGGTAGTCCTGAGTTCAACAATTTTGAAGGCCTGTTGAAAAATATCGATGGTTTACAGATACATGCTGCCGATAGTTTCGGTTTGCCGGAAATAAATGTATGGGGTATCAGTGATAAAGACCTGTTCTTACAGGCGAATGAAGTATTCCGGAAAAATACAAAACCCTTTTTTGCCTATATACAAACATCCGATAATCACCGGCCGTATACCATACCTGAAAAGGATAAAGATTTTGAAAAAATTGTTGTATCGGATATTGAACTGAAAAAATATGGGTTTGAATCGTTGCAGGAATATACAGCTTTTCGTTATTCAGATTATTGCTTCAGGAAATTTTTAGAAGCTGCACAAAAGGAAATTTATTTTCATAATACAATTTTTGTTTTTGTAGGAGATCATGGAGTAGCCGGGAATGCGGAATCGATGTATCCTGCTGTTTGGACCGATCAACGGTTAACCGATGAACATGTTCCATTATTATTTTATGGGCCTGATTTGCTGACTCCGCAAAAACGGAGTGAAGTAGTTTCGCAGATTGATATACTACCAACACTTGCTGGCATGCTACACCAGTCGTATGTAAATACTACATTGGGTAGAGATCTGCTCGACCCCGCTAAGAAAAATAATTATGCATTTATTACCAATACAGCCGGTGGGATTGGGATGGTAACCGATGATTTTTATTTCACCCGGAATATCAATTTTCCGGATGAACAGGTTTTTCCAATGCATGCCGGAGCATTGAAGTATACCAAACTGCAACAGGACTCCGTAAAGAAAAGGCTATCCACCTTTACCAATGCTTTTTTTGAAACGGCGAAATATCTGTTGATGAATAATAAGAAGGATTAGGAGAAAGTTGATAGTTCATAGTTGATAGTTGATAGTTCATAGTTGATAGTTGATAGTTCATGGTTGATAGTTCATGGTTGATAGTTCATGGTTGATAGTTCATGGGGCGTGGTTATTGATTAATGACTTTTAATAAATAGGAAGTTTTTTTTTGGATGGATAGTCTATGAACCATGAACTATGAACTTTTCTTTGCAGCTATTATAATCAGCCGGGGTGTTTTTCTTAAATCATAACTATTGAATTGATAATCTCCAAAAACTTCCTGTACCTGCATTCCCTGGAAGGCCAGCATTTCTGTAAAATCACCTATTGAAAATTTAGCAACTTTTTCCCGGTATTCTACCGACGTAGGTAAAGTAGGATCATAAATGGTGATTTTTTTATAGAAATGTGTGTCATCACTCCAGCGGTGTATTTCATATAATGTGTCACCAATTTGTTTTATTTCATTATGTCGAAGATGCTCCTCTGCGTAATGTACATTCAGGTAGTCAATCACAAATTTTCCGCCTGGTTTCAGGCTATTGGCAATAGTACGGATAGCATCATCGTGCTCTCTTCTTGTTTTGAAATAACCAAAACTGGTAAAGAAGTTAAAGGCATAATCAAAATAGTTGCCCCAGGCCGGAAGCCGCATATCATGTACAAAAAAATCAAGATTCCCGGTTTCAAAAGTTTTAGCAAATGCAATGCTATCTGTAGAAATATCGATACCAGTAACCTGATAGTCCAATGAAGCCAATGTTTTACTATGTCTTCCTTTGCCACAGGCTACATCCAGCATACGGCTACCGGGCGCTGGATGCAAAAGTTCAATAAGTTTTTTGATAAATGCTTCTGCTTCTTTTTCATCTCTTTCAAAATAAAGTTTGTGATAAAAGGGAGAATTGAACCAATCTTTATACCAGACTTTTTCCATCATTAGCAAATGTAAGGAGCCAATGAAAATGAAAGATGTATTTTTGGTAACATAAAAAGATAAATTGTGCCATTAATAAAAAGTATATCCGGAATACGCGGAACCATTGGCAATAGGCCGGGAGAGGACCTGACTCCGGCAGATATTGCAAAATTTACAGCTGCTTTTGGGCAATTACTGCTCAAAAAGCTGCCATCAGGGAAAAAAAATCCCAAAATGGTTATTGGCCGTGATGGGCGTCACCATGGAGAAATAGTAAGAGCCATCGTTGCTGAAACGCTCACCAGTCTTGGAATTGATGTAATAGACCTTGGATTATCTACTACACCTACGGTAGAAATAGCTGTAAAAATGGAAAAAGCTATTGGAGGTATTATTATTACAGCCAGTCATAACCCTGAAGAATGGAATGCATTAAAACTGCTGAACAGAAAAGGTGAATTTATTTCGGCAAAAAAAGGAGCCAAATTACTGGCAATGGCAGCCAAAGAAAATTTTGTTATCGGTAAGGCTAACAAACCCGGAAATGTCTATGAAAATAACAGTTACCTGGAAAAACATATTGAAGCCATTTTAAAATATCCATTGGTAAATGCAACGGCCATTGCCGGGCAAGAATTTAAAATCGTTCTAGATGCTATAAACTCCACCGGAGCCATTTTTGTTCCTGCTTTACTCAAAGCGCTGGGGGTGCAGGAGGTGATTGTACTGAATAGTGAGGTAAATGGAAAATTTGCACATAACCCGGAACCATTACCAGAGCATCTTACTGAACTCAGCCATCAGGTGGTACGGCAAAAAGCCCATCTTGGTATTGCAGTTGATCCGGATGTGGACAGGCTCTGCTTTGTAAATGAAGATGGTAGCTTTTTTGGTGAAGAATATACCCTGGTTGCTGTGGCTGATTATGTACTGAGTAAAAGAAAAGGTAATACGGTAAGTAATATGAGCAGCACCAGGTCGCTGAAAGAAATTACGTTGAAACACGGCGGAGAATATTTTCCTTCTGCAGTAGGCGAAGTGAATGTAGTAAAAAAGATGAAGGAGGTAAATGCGGTAATTGGTGGTGAAGGAAACGGTGGTATCATTGTTCCTGATTTTCATTATGGCCGCGATGCACTTATTGGTATTGGTTTATTTTTAAGTCACCTGGCCAATCATAAAAGTGGTATAAAATCACTTCGCCATCAGTATCCCGATTATTTTATTGCCAAGAAAAAGATTGCATTGCCCGCAGAGTCCGGTGGAGGAAAGGACATCGATGTAAAAGCCATTTTTGAAAAAATAAAAGAGAAGTATGCAAAGAATCCTATCAATACTGAAGACGGATTAAAAATAGAATTTGATAATGATTGGGTACATCTCCGTACTTCTAACACAGAGCCCATCATCCGCATTTATGCAGAGAGTGAGTTTGAAACCCGGGCAAATAATATAGCCCTGCAATTAATGCGGGATATCAATGAGTTTAGTTAGTTTTTACATCAACTTATCCGCTGTTACCGGAATCTCCCGTATTCTTTTTCCGGTAGCATGAAAAATAGCATTAGTAATAGCTGCTGCAAAACCTACCATGCCGACTTCACCCATTCCTTTTGCCCCGATCGGGTTTAATATCGGATCAGGTTTGTCCACAAATAATACTTCTATTTCAGGTACATCTGCGTTTACGGCTACATGATAGTCTGCAAAATTATTATTTACCCAACGTCCGAAACGATGGTCAATAACTCCTTCTTCCATCAATGTCATACCGATACCACCCACTACGGCCCCGATGATCTGGCTCTCTGCCGTTTTCTCATTGATTATTTTGCCTGCATCAATTGCTGTAACCACTCTGGCAACTTTTACTACACCCGTTTTTTCATGTACCATTACTTTTACAAAATGTACAGCATAAGAAAAGGCAGAATGGTTTGCCATGGGATTGCCTTTTGAATCTTCTTTTATTTCCAGTTCCTTTAGTCCGGTTGATTTTATTACTTCGGCATAACTTATTTTTTTTGTTTTATCAGAAGCCAGCAACATATACCCATTTTCAAAAAGAAGATCTTCCACTTTTACGGCATGCACTAATTCTGTATGAAAAACAGGGTTATCTTTTATTAATTCTGCTAATTTTTTCTTCAGGCTTTCACAAACATTAAAAACAGCCGTACCTAAAGTGGATGTTGTACCAGATCCACCCTGCATGGGGCCCGGAGGAAGATTGGTATCGCCCATTTCAAATTTTATCTTACGATAAGAAAGGCCAATAGTTTCTGCAGCAAGGTTTGTCATTGACGTGGCAGTTCCCGGTCCCATATCAGTAACGCCACTTTGCAGAATTAATGAACCATCCGGTAAAAGTCTGGCAGTTACTTTTGCGCCACCTCTCCAGGCAGAAAAAATCCCACTGCCCGTTCCATAACCAATCAACCAATCACCTTCTTTCATGACCGGGGTTCCGGATTACGTTCTTTCCATTTTATTTTATCAGCACCTAACTGGTAGGCTTCTTTTAAAAATTTGCTGGAATAAGGTTTCTTTCGTTCCAGGTCGGTCTCTGCATAATTCAATAAACGGAATTCAATGGGATCCATCTTTACGGCATAGGCCATTTCATCCATGGCCGATTCTAACGCGAAAGCTCCGGTTGTTTCACCAGGTCCCCGCATCCAGGTTGGCGAACTAAGATCTAAAGGGTAAACTTTATACGTTGTATTTACATTCGGGCAATTGTATAATGACCTGGAACCATTTACTATCCCTTCCGTAAATTCAGTGTAAGAGGCCGTCATCGCCTTTGCTTCATGTGTAATGCCGGTTAATTTTCCATCGGCAGAAGTACCCATACTTATTTTTTGAATAGCAGCCGGCCGGTAACCAACCAGGTTAAACATCTGGTTTCTTGCCAGCATCAGTTTTATTGGTTTGCCGGTTTTTTTTCCGGCAATCAATGCCGCCATAGAATGGGGCCATGTATTAAAAGCAGAACCAAAAGCTCCTCCTATAAACTGAGAGATGACCCGAACATTTTCCTGCTTCAATCCAAATGAACCCATAATTGTTTGTTGCGTACTACTCAATGCCTGTGTCTTTTCATAGACCGTTACTTTATTTTCTCCTTCCCATAAAACAGTAATAGCATGAATTTCCATTGGGTTATGCACTTCAAGCGGCATTGTATATTCTGCTTCAATTTTTATGGCTGCATTTTTCCATGCATTGGCTTCACCGCGGATATATTCTTTATAATTATTTCCTTCCAGCGGAGTTCCGGTTTTGATTGCTTCAGCAAAGTCTGTATTAAATTTTTCTTTGGCATACGTTGCTTTCACTAAAGAAGCTGCATAGACAGCTCTTTCATAGGTATCTGCTACTACAATAGCAATTGGTTGTCCATTGAACCGAACTATGTTATCGAAAAAAACTTTATATCCTTTTTTAGTAGGAGCAATAGTAGTTTGTTCAGTTGTTTTTTTATATCCGGGAATTTCCGGACAATTCAGGTGAGTAATTACTGCCGAAACACCTGGTGCATTTTCAGCCTCTTTTGTATCCATAGCTGTAATAGTGCCTTTTGTTATAGTACTGCAAGCCAGGACACCATAAAGCATTCCCGGGAAATCATATTCAGCTGAATACTTGGCAGCGCCGGTTACTTTTTGTATGCCATCTACCCGGTCTATGTCTGGTTGATCTGTTATTTTATCCATATTATAAATATCTAAGAGAATATAAAATTTATTTTGCTTGTCCCGATTTTTTCAGGGTTACAAGCTTTTAATTCTTTGTTCAGCAACCCACCCCGGATCACTAAAGTGTTCTGCTTCCTAAATTCGCCCCTCCAGGGAGGGGATGTTTACTAAAGCATTTTCTTCACCACTACTATGAATTAAAACGACCGTCATCCCCTCCTTGGAGGGGCCGCCGCTATTACTAAAAAAGAAATTTTCAAAAGGGGTGGGTTAAGACACTGCTTTCATCAACGCCTCTACCACCGCCACCATTCCCATCTTCACTTTAAAATTATTATGTCCATAACCTTTAGCTCCCTTCATTGCCAATTCAGCAGCCTTACTAAAATTTTCAGTAGAAACCTTTTTACCGGTTAAAAATTTCTCTGCTTCTGTCAAACGCC
>JANMLJ010000475.1:0-3009 GCA_031372465.1 Chitinophagaceae bacterium
TGCCGGGTAATACCGTCGATGCGAAAAAGATGCGCATAGAATTTTCATTAGTTTATAGCTCAAACCGGTTTTTCTTTTTATGAATGAGGTTATAAGATAATACGGATTATAATATTTTTTTTGTGTATTTCAAGATGAACAAATAACCGTTGTTTACTTTTTTGTCTTGATACAAAAAAGTAACAAAAAAAAAAAAGTCCCGCCCGAAGCTCCGCCGGCGGGACAGCCCACGCACCCGTTACAAGAGGTTAGGCCGATTTTTTTTGAACATCCGTATTACTAGTAAGAAGTTGCAGGACTCCGCTGCTTGAAAAGGCCAGACCCTGGAAGCGCTCCCTTTTTCGCAGGGGAATATTGTAATGCCGGGTAATGCCGACGATGCGAAAAAGATGCGCATAAAATTTTCCTTAGTTTATAACTCATTTAGTTCTTCCTTTAATGAAGGATATCAAAAGATTGACGGGATATTATACCTAAGGGTCAATGCGATATTCAAGTTTTAAAAATCATTCGTAGTACGTAAAGTGTAAAATCAGGATTTTTTTTCTTCTTTGTTTATTTTATCAATACGATCCCATATTTTTTTCTTGAGCTCTTCTTTTTTCCAGGTAGTTTTTTTAACGGCATACTGCTCCAGGCCGTTTTGCAACAACCTCAGTTCCGTGTTAATTTCCGGGTAATCCTTACAAAGTTGATCCACCTTATTGCGTTCCTCCGGAGTTACCAACCCAAGACAATAATCCATCAATATACCACTGTTAATAATTTCTCCAACATTCATTAATATCCTTTTTTAATAGCGTCAAAGCCATTCTTGCTCTTGTTTTTATTGTGCCAACCGGCAATTTCAACAATTCTGCTACCTGTACATAGTTATATCCTCCAAAATAAATCATATCAATTATAACTGCATACTTTTTTCCCAGTTTTGTGGCCTTACTTTTCAAAGCAATAGAATCCAAACGGTCTGTATTTCCCATACCAGCGCCTGGATGAGACAATTCGTTCTGCCATATATCATCATGTACGAGATGTGTATAGAACTGGTTCTTTTGTGATCGGATAAAATCAATACCCGTGTTTCTTGCAATATTAAGCATCCAGGTATATAATGTACCTTTTGATTCATCATAGGTTTCAATTTTTTTCCAGATTTTTACAAAGGTTTCCTGCAACATGTCTTCCGTAATTTCTTTATTGTTAACAATCTGATATATCACACTAAACAACGCATCTGAATAATTATCATACAGCCGGGAGAACCCTCTTTCACTTTTTTGCTGCAACAGATCTAATAAACTTTCTGCCGGGCTTTCTTTTACTTGTACTGCATACACATTATTGACAGGCAAATTGAGATAAGAAAAAGATACTGGTGTTTGGATAGAGTTCCTCATGAAAAATAATTTAGTTAGTTTATGTCTTAGTGCTACTGGTTGTTTCAAAAAATAATCACAACTTCTAATCAGGCTTCTGCCAACCAGCAATTCAGCCATATTTGCCTTTGTGGGCAACTCCCATCTTTTTTCCCAACTTCAGGTATACCAGTTTTTTTGAATGGCTATCCTTATACTCTTTATAAGCAAGCTGGATAGCAATGCGGAGAAGCAGGGTAAATATGCCAACATAGTTTTGGTTATAAGCAAATTGCTGCTTGCGGATAGTTACAAAAGTATTGGTGAGTATTTCCTCCGCAATTTCTTCAGATTCTACAATTGAATGAATGGCTTCATAGATATTTGCTGAAAACATATCATACAGGAATTCAAAATCTTTCCTGTCGCTGCAATTCAAAAATGAATGTGTTGCTTGTTGGGAAAATTCTATATTGCACATATTGTTTGGTTTATTAAAGAATAGCCTCTTTTCCTTTATGATATTCTGCACAACTTCATTTTGTTTCTTTATCAAAAATAAATTCATGCATAACCCTCAACAATAGTGACAATCGCTATTTTTCATCCTATTTAGTGACAGGGAATTTAACTTTGCGGGGCAGTAAAAACAATAGCGATAATCACTATTTTTACACCAAACCCGAATTTTATTCGTCAATATGAAATCAAGTTATAGCCGGTTACAGGATGCAGAAATACTCTACAACAGGATACTTGATATAAGTGAAAACTATTTTGTACATGATGTAATTGCCGAAAAAGACAGCTTTCTGCGGGAAGCGGAATTCTTACTTCGGGGGGTAAGGGGAACAGATGCGGTAATCGGCATCTTCAATCACAACAGTTATACTCCTGTTTTGGAAGTAGGTGAAAAAGAATTTTGGGGTGATTTAACCGAAGTTGCACCAGAAGAAAGGATGGTACAAATAATGTCGTTGCTGGATAACAATTACACTTCCTTTTTTACAGACTCCGTACAATGGTTCCAGGAGACCTTAGCGGCTATTCCTTTTGAGCAACGGGTGAATGTTTCTATTTTTCATCGTGGTATACGCTACGTTCGTTTGGATGATTCTCCCATTTGCCTTTTTTCCAAAGGCATGCCTATTCATTACGATGCAAAAAGAAATTTCACCTTCACTTTTAATTATGTACAAAATGTACATCACCTTTTTAAAAAAGAATTTCCTTATTACTGGATAAGGATCGCTTACGGAGCCAACAAGGAATTTGTACATACCCTTCATTCTGCTGATAAAAAATATTCTTCAAAAGATCTATTATCTCAACGGGAAAAGGAAATATTAAAACTAATAGCCGAAGACTTTGATACGAAAGAAATAGCAGAAAAACTCTATATAAGTGCCACTACGGTAGGCCACCACCGCAGTAACATGATTGAAAGAATGGGTGCAAGGGATACAACAGCACTGGTGCAATTGGCTAAGATGGCGGAAATAATTTGAAAGCAACTATTTACCGGATCATGATCAACTATTTTCGGAGTATTAGAAAGCTGAACAAATAATCGTTGTTTACTTTTTTGTCTTGATACAAAAAAGTAACAAAAAAAATCAAGTCCCGCCCGATGCTCCGCCGGCGGGACGGCCCA
>JANMLJ010000303.1:0-1550 GCA_031372465.1 Chitinophagaceae bacterium
GGTGTAAGGAGCGGGAGCATCCATCGTATCCATAAAGGCTTTTACATTGCCTTCACCGGTACGCCATACTGCCTGCATGGCTTCTTCTTCTACATGGGTTAATTTTTCCATTTCTACGAATTTTTCGTAAAGCTACGAATAATTCGTAATAGTCCAAATTTAATTTTCTAATGAAATGTTAAAGCGATCAGATCAGTTCTTTCAACTTTTCTACTACAAGGTCTATTTCAGCCGTTGTGTTTTGCTTGCTGAAAGAAAAGCGTACCGGCACCAGGTTAGGATTGGTACTGATAGCCCGGATTACATGGCTACCCACATCGGCACCACTACTACAGGCACTGCCACCTGATACACAAATGCCCTGCATATCAAGACTGAAGAGTAACATTTCTGATTTCTCCGTTTTAGGAAAAGCAGCATTCAATACAGTATAAAGACTTTTGCCTGCATAATCTCCGTTGAATTGCACACCGGGAATATTATTTTTCAGTTGTGCAAGCATGTAATCTTTTAATGACTGGATATAAGCACTGTCTTTTTCCATGGCGGCATCTGCCAGCTCCAGTGCTTTCGCAAAACCAACTATTCCGTAGAGGTTTTCTGTTCCGGCCCGCATATTACGTTCTTGTCCGCCACCGAATATAATTGGATTGATTTTGATATTATCATTCACATATAAAATCCCCACTCCTTTCGGTCCGTGAAATTTATGCCCCGCACCTGTAGCAAAATGCACCGGCTTACTGCGAAGGTCTAACTTATAATGCCCCACCGTTTGCACTGTATCAGAATGAAAAATGGCATTGTATTTTTTACAAATTTCTCCTGCTGCATAAATATCCAGGATATTGCCAATTTCATTATTGGCATGCATCAGACTTACAAAGCAACGTTCTGAATTCGCCGCCAATTGTTCTTCCAGATCATTCAGGTCAATATGTCCATCAGGTAATAATTTTACGAAACTGCTGGTTACTATATCCTTTTTATCCAAATGCTCTACGGTATGTAACACTGCATGATGTTCAATGGCAGAAGTAATGATATGCCTGCATCCCAAATCATGAATAGCAGAAGTGATAGCCATATTATCACTCTCCGTTCCGCCGCTGGTAAAGAAAATTTCTCCCGGATGCGCATTCAGGATTCTCGCCACTGATTTTCTGGCTGATTCAATAGCCATTCTGCTTTCTCTTCCATAGGAATAAATTGAAGAAGGGTTGCCAAAATGAGTGGTCATATAGGGCAACATAGCATCCAGCACTTCTTTGTCGAGTGCAGTGGTGGCAGCATTATCAAGATAAATACGATTCATACCCTGTCCTTAAAGGGAACTTAGTTTTAAAATGTCCGCAAAGATAAGTAATGGTCTTTGTGCAAAAATTGTTTTATACAAACCTCCGCAAACGATGGACAAAACCATTTTTTGGCTCCTTCTATCAATAATCATTTTTTTAAGAATTGCCGAAGTACTAAATTTAATTCACATATTACTTTCTATGGACACACTAAACAAAAATGAAGGCAGACGGGATTTTTTGAAAAAAACG
>JANMLJ010000333.1:0-3048 GCA_031372465.1 Chitinophagaceae bacterium
TGTAAAGAAATTTTCCCATCGATAAAATCAAAAAGTTCTGCATATCCAACCGTCTGTAAGGCATTCAGGTGTTGATAGCTACTAAGCTGCTTTACTTCTTCCAACAGCCCGGCTTCCATCATTGCATCTACTCTTTTCTGGATTTTTCTCTTTAATAATTCCATGGGCAATTCCAAACCAATTTTTATGATATTGAAATCTCTTTTAACTTTCTCTCCTTTGTGGAATGAAAGAACAGACTGACCTGTACTTTGTACCACTTCCAATGCCCGCATCATCCGTTGAGGATTCTGCATTTCACCTGTTTGACTGAATAATGGATCTTTTTCCGCCAATTGTTGTTGCAGCCAGGTAATTCCTTTTTCCTGGTACGCTTGTATTATCTCTTCACGGATCGCAGGGTCAATACCTGAGATCAGATCAAGCCCTTCACAAAATGCTTTTATGTAAAGCCCCGTGCCGCCGGCCATAATTACGAAATCATGCTGCCGAAATAACGCTTCTATTTTTTGTAACGCATATTGTTCAAACGTAATAGCGCTTACTGCTGACTGTACGGAATGAGAAGCGATAAAATGATGGGGCACTTCTTTTAATTCTTCAACCGATGGCCTTGCCACACCAATGTTTAATTCTGTAAAACATTGGCGGCTGTCTGCAGAAATAATTTCTGTTTGAAAATGTTTTGCCAGTTCCACCGCAACCGTTGATTTTCCAACGGCTGTTGGACCAGTAATAATGACAACTGTTTTGTTAGTAAGCAACGACATTGATTAAATTTAAAACCCCTGTCTCACTTTCGGCAGACCGGGGCAATAAAATATTTAAATGAATTAAAAAACTTTTAAGTGACGATAGGGATAACTAAACTAATGGTCTTTTTGAACCACATAGGAACATAGAAACATAGGTTCCCACATAGAATTCTATTTGTTTATTCCTATTGTAGACTATGATTCTATCTGATCCAATTAAAGGTTACTTTAGGCCGATAGTCGCTAACTTTTAACTATACCTCTTCGCCCTCGATAGCATCAGCTTCCGTGTCATCACTTTCTTCTGCAAGATCCAGATCTTCACCATCCTCATTTTTTTCTCCAAAACCCTCTCCTACCTGCGTCAGGTCATACTTTTCTTCTATATCTGCAAACTTGGGACCCAGCAAACCCTTGGTTCCATATTGGCTGGGGGCAATCCCTTCTACACGTGCTACAGATGGGTAAACAGTTTTTGGGTTTTCTTCTTTTGCAACGTTGATTAATTCAATGAGGAAAGTCCAGCTCTTATTAAAATCATATTGATAAATAAAACGCTGATTAGGATCCCTGATCTCAGAACCAACCGTTGTCTCACTCATGATAAGTGGGGGCGCTTTGTACTCTTTATCATATTTCTCCAACGAAATCTCCCGGCCACGAAGCCAATGATCATTACTACGGAAAAAAGTGGCTTTATGTTTGTTATCAAACTCATAGCCTTTCAGTATTGCTTCATGTAAGTCCTGGAAATTTTGTGTATGCCGGATAATAACATCCCGGTATACACTTTCATCCTCTTCTAAATAAACCCTGAATTTTAAAATAGCCATGGGGCAAATTTATGGATTTTTGCTAATGTTTCTACGACAAGCCAATCTGGTTAGAGTCGCAGTTTGAAATTTTTAAACCACAGAGGCACGGTGAACACGGAGAATCACAGTGTTTACCCTGTATTTCTCTGCAACGATGTGTCTCTCCCAAAATTATCGGGACAAGCTGTGGTAAAATTCTGTAATGCATAAATTGAAACCCGATAGCACGGGTAAGAATTAGCCCAATCTTCCCGCATCTACTATTCGTTCAGTAGCTTTTTGGCAATCTCGGTGATTTAAGGCGGAAATTGTCCTGCTTGTAGCCACTGTAATTTTGATCCGATTTACAATTTAACTTCTTTCAAACCAAGTTCTTTTCCTTTTTCCAGCATGAAATTAAAAGCAGCTTCATAGGTATTGGGAATTATTCCATCCAGCATGGCATCTTTTAAGGCATCTTTTATAATACCTACTTGCCTGGAAGGTGATAACCCAAATGTTTCCATGATCAACTCCCCGGTTACAGGCGGTTGCCAGTTGCGGATATGATCCTTCTCCTCTACTTCTTTACAACGCTGTCTGACCAGTTGAAAATTTTCGAGAAACCGCTTTACTTTTTGCTTGTTCTTTGACGTGATGTCTGCATCACAAAGCATCATCAGCGAATCAATATCCTCACCGGCATCAAATAATAAACGGCGGATAGCAGAGTCGGTAATATTTTCTTTGGTAAGGCTGATAGGGCGAAGATGCAGTTCAACCATTTTCCGGACAAATCGCATCTTTTCATGTTGCGGTAGTTTTAGTTTGGCAAAAATCTTTGGCACCATTCTTCCTCCTACTACTTCATGCCCGTGAAAAGTCCAGCCATGTCCTTCTTCAAATTTTTTAGTAGCCGGTTTGGCAATATCATGCAGAATAGCGGCCCATCGCAGCCACAGATCATTTGAATTGACTGATAAATTATCCAATACCTGCAGGGTATGATAAAAATTATCCTTATGTCCAAGCCCGTCTTTATATTCTGCACCTGCGAGGTCTACCATAACAGGAAAAATAATTTTCAGTAATCCGCTTTTATACAGCAAATCAAAACCAACAGAAGGTTTTTTGCTTAGTAAAATTTTATTGAGCTCATCAGTAACCCTTTCGCCGCTTACAATTTTTATACGCTGTACATTTTCTTTTATAGCGGAAAAAGTTTTTTCTTCCACTGTAAAATTTAATTGTGTGGCAAAACGTATTGCCCTCATCATCCGCAATGGATCATCACTGAATGTTTGTTCAGGTGCTAATGGTGTTTGAATAATTTTATTTTCAATATCATTACTGCCATTAAATGGATCAATTAATTTACCATAATCTTTTTTATTCAGGCTGATGGCAAGCGCATTGATGGTGAAGTCCCTCCTGTTCTGATCATCTTCCAGTGTTCCTGCTTCAACCGCCGGTTTGCGGCTGTCGTAATTGTAGCTTTC
>JANMLJ010000482.1:0-19896 GCA_031372465.1 Chitinophagaceae bacterium
AAAGCCTTGCAGCAGTTTGGCGAAAAAAATATACGACCCGGTATGCCAATGGCGATGCTGGAAGATGTACTGGTACCGGTTTATTTTTATCATCGTTATCAAATAGAAGCAGCGGCTAAGGTTGTAGGTGGCATGTCTTATACTTACACATTGAGAGGCGATGGACGAACAGCCACCGAAGCAGTAAGCAAAGCCGAACAGCAAAAAGCATTGAATGCAGTTATTGATTGCATTGATCCGAAAATATTATTGATACCCGATAAAATTGCAAAGCTCATCCCACCAAGACCATCAGGATATAATTTTTCCCGGGAATTATTTAAAAAAAGAACAGGACTTGCATTTGACGTGCTGTCACCTGCAGAAACAGCGGCTGATCTCCCTTTCTCCTTTTTATTCAATACAGAAAGACTTAATCGTATGGCCCAGTATGAAGCGGTAAACGGAGGTCTGGGTATCAATGAAATGATCAATGCAATACTTGCAAAAACATGGAAGGATGCAAGAAGAACAGGCATGGAAGGATTGATACAGTTACAGACTGAGCAGGTATTGCTAACCTACCTGTTATCTGCCAATGTAAATGACAATAATTCTTTTGCCGTGAAATCAATTTTGAAAAAGATTCTTGCTGACCTTAAAATATTTATTGAACAAAAAAGCAGCGCTACCAATGATATCAACTATAAAGGACATTTGCTGCTGGCCATTGATAGAATGAAAGAGCCCGAAAAAGCCAAACCAACGATACATAAAGAAATTCCTCCGGGTGCACCAATAGGGTGCGATTGGGAGGAAGATTGAAAGGCGATTTTAAGGATTCGTATATTTGAAGTAATTTAAAGACATGGAACAAGCTTTACAAACCCTTTTTATTACCCAAAATATTTTTCAGGAACTGGGTGTTGACCGGATAGGAATATTCGGTTCATATGCCCGTGGAGAAAAATATAAGGATATAGATTTGCTACTTGACGAAGACCCCGGCTATAAAAAAAGGGAAATGTTGAAAAGTATTGTAGAAAAGGAAATGCATACCTCTTGCGATGTTGTGGTTAAAAATATGCTGGAACCTATCATTCTTTATTATGTAAACAAGGACCTGGTATATGTCAAAAACAGGTAAATCACAGCTTGTTTATTTACTCCGGATGTTGGAATGTTGCGGAAAAACAGAGGTCTACCTCAAGGGGTTTGTCAGCCACAACGATTTCTTCTATAAATATCAGCAGCTTTATTTCAATGCCTGCCTGACATTATTGGTACAGGCAGGTGAACAAGCCGCAAAGGTCGATAATACATTAAAAGAAAAAGGACCGTTGATCCCCTGGACAATGATAAAAGGATTCAGGAATATAGCTGTACATGAATACCAGTATGTGGATGCAGAAAAGGTGTACCAGATTTGCACCGTTCATCTTCCGGCTTTGCAGCAAAACCTTGAAAACTTTATCAGGGAATCTGTTCAGTCAAATCTACTCTCGGATTTCGAGTTACAACTTTCAAAAGGTTCTGAATTCTATTCTCATGTGAGATTTGAAAATCTTTTGTGAGGAATCAGAACTTTGGGTCGCAGTTATTTCAATATTTCTTTATATCTGGTGCGACTATAGGTTGTGACTGGGAAGAATTATAATTAATTGGTTAGCTTACTGAATGGGTGCCATCACAAAACGGCGGTGTTTTGGTGCGCTTGCATTGACAAAACCATACCACTTGTGCCTTATCAAAACTTACTTTCACACTTCTGAATGGCATTCCTTCGATATTTTTATGTGCACTGTCGCAGAAAGGTTCTTTTTCACTAAGACCGCAGCTGCACCAGGAATAGACTTTACCTGCTTCCACTTCAATACCTGCAGGTTCGCAAAAAGCAGTACGGGGTAATCCTTCATTGGGTATAGTTTCCATAATCTTTACTCAATTAATTATTTTTTTTAACACAGAGATTCGGAGAATTTGAGTTTCACAGAGATTAATTTAAAATCCTCAGTGTTGCTCCATAACTCTGTTTCTCTGTGTTGAAAATTTTATTTATCCGAAATAAATTTATACAAATTAAAATTACCCCGTTGATAAGTTGCTTCAATTTCTTTCTTTAAAACAACTTTATCAACGCCTTTCATTCTTTTTTGTTCGATTAAATAAAAAGCTCTTTCGGCTAAAAGCCAGAATGTTTTATCGGTTAAATGAGATTTCTGTAATTGATGTGTAATAATATCCAGCAATTCATTGATCCCTTCTTTTTGTGAAGCCACTGTTTTTACAACCGGCACTTCCTGATAATGTTTGCTAAAAGCTGGTGCCATCATTAGCTGTAAATTTTTTACAAACGTATCTGCATCGGGCCGGTCGGCTTTATTTACAACAAACACATCAGCGATTTCCATCAGCCCGGCTTTCATTGTTTGAATCTCATCACCCGCTTCGGGGACCACCACTACGACTGTCACATCTGCTAAACCTGCTATTTCGATTTCGCTTTGCCCTACACCAACCGTTTCTACAATAATATTATCAAACTGAAATGCTTTCAATACATCGGTGATCTCAATAATTTTTGGATGTAACCCTCCCATAGAACCCCTGGTGGCCAATGATCGGATAAAAACGTTGGGGTTTGTGTACCAATCACTCATTCTGATTCTGTCGCCCAGCAAAGCACCGAGATTAAAAGGGGAAGAAGGGTCAATACAAAGCACGGCAACCTTTTTCCCGGAATTAGCTAATAAGCCAATAAATGCATCTACCAATGTGCTTTTACCTGCACCCGGCGGCCCGGTGATTCCGATAATTTTTGTTGTTGAAACCGGCAATGTCTGCAATAATGTTTCATAACCCGGATGTTCATTTTCCACCAACGAAATGCATCGGGCCAACGCCTTTACATCACCTTGCTGCATTTGTTTTAATAATTCCTGCCACATAGAATAAAACCAAATCGTATGTTTATGTTCTGACTTCCCCCCTCTCTCAAAGGGAGAGGGGTAGGGGTGAGGGTACAAAAGTATGCAGAACAAGTCACATCATTCATGGAGAAGTACGATCATTTTTAGCCTGCTGGTAATTATGATGGCAGCACTTTTCTTTTCCCGTGCAGTTTTATCGGTAAGCATGATTGCGTTTGTTGCTTTTTCTTTTTTTCACACTGGTATAAAAAGGCAGCTGTTTCATTTCATTTCATCACCTCTTTTATGGGGAATGAGTTTATTATTCTTTATACCTTTTTTATCCGGTTTGTGGAGCGGGGATAAAAAGGAATGGGCAGAAATAGTATTGATCAAATTGCCACTTTTAATGCTGCCGTTAGCATTTGCAGCACCTTCCGGTAGTAATTGGAATCAATTACAAAAAAAACAGTGGGAAAGGCTTGGATATTTTTTCATATTGCTGGTTACGGCTGCTACCTGCTGGTGTATGTTTCACTATTTATCTAATGCTACTGAAATAAATGAAAGTTACCTGCAGGCAAAAAGTATTGTCACTCCATTAGAAAATGATCATGTTCGGTTTAGCTGGCTAGTAAGTGTAGGTATTTTACTGGCTGGGTGGTTCTGTATTGTAAACAGAAAAGAAAATAAATTGTTTTCCTCTTTGTTTGCCTTTGTTGCTTTATGGCTGATTATTTTTCTGCATATTTTGGCAGCAAGAACAGGATTAATCTCGTTTTATATTATGGCTATAGGATCAGTTGGTTGGTTTTTTTTAAAAAAACCAGGTTCTGTATCAATTGCCTGGTACTATCGGTTGTCAATAATTATGGCAATAATAGTATTACCGTTTGTTGCTTATAAAGTAATACCTACTTTTCAGAACAGGGTAAAATATATTCTCTACGACAAAGAATTTTTTAGAAAAGCACATTACTTACCAGGATCAACGGATGGTGTTCGGATTATATCGATAAAGGCCGGATGGGCGATGATGCAAGAACAACCTGCAACCGGTACAGGTTTTGGAGATGTTTTAATAAAAGCGAAAAAATGGTATAGAGAAAACTATCCCCAAATGATTGAAGCGGATAAAATATTACCCAGCAGTGAATGGATGATATATGGGGCAGGATGTGGTTGGCCGGGGTTTATTCTATTCAGCCTGGTAATGCTTATACCCTTTTTCATCAAAACAAGTAATAGTTTCCTTTGGTGGTTGTTGAATAGTACAGCCGCTTGCAGTTTTTTGTTTGATATTGGTCTCGAAGTGCAGTTTGGTGTTTTTATTTATGCATTTACTATTCTATGGTGGTGGCAATGGTTACAGCCACTTCCGGTTATACCAATAGAAAAGGAGTCTGCCGGGTAATTTTTAAAAAATGTATGAATAAAATCTACTTAGTTATTTTGAAATGTATCCGGCAAAAAGGTGTAATCTTTGTAACAGTATGCAATCAATATCAGTAGTTATAGTCTGTAAAAATGAAGCCGGAATTATTGGCCAGACCCTGCAAAGTTTGTCAGGACTTACCGATGATATTATTGTTTATGATACGGGCAGCACAGATGATACTGTTGAGATACTGAAACAAGAAGCTGTTCAATTGCACGAGGGGAAATGGGAGGGATTTGGTCCAACCAAAAATAAAGCCATGGCCCTCGCAAAATATGATTGGATACTAAGTCTGGATGCTGATGAAGCTATTGACGGGGAATTAAAACAATCATTATTGAATTTGTCATTAAACGAGGAGAAAATTGTTTATGCTATAAAATTTAAAAACTTTCTGGCTGATAAATACTTAAAGTATGGAGAATGGGGCAATGATAAACATACCCGTTTATTTAACAGAAGGATGGTTGCCTGGAATGATGCGCCGGTGCATGAACAGTTAATTATTCCTGCAGGAACGGCAACAACTACTTTAGCAGGTAGCATTCTTCATCGTACCATGAAGGATGTTAAAGACTATGCCTCCAAAATGGTAAACTATGCTTTTTTGAATGCTGAAAAATATTATCGCCAGGGTAAAAAAGCTTCCTGGTTAAAACTACGGGTGGCACCGGGCTTTGCATTTTTCAACTATTATATTTTGAAAGCCGGATTTTTAGATGGCCATGCCGGGTATATATGTGCCAAAATGACGGCTTATTATACTTTTTTAAAGTATGCGAGACTTAAAGAGTTAATAGATAATAACTAACAGATAATAGTGTCTGCCTGATTTGAAAAACTATTATCTTTTCACTTTTAATTGTTAGTTGTAATGACAAATTTCATTCCTATATTTCCACTTAGCATTGTAGTGTATCCCGGTGAAAACCTGAACCTTCATATTTTTGAACCCAGGTATAAGCAATTGATTAATGAATGCCATAGTGCTAAAAAACCATTTGGTATACCGGCTGTTATGGAGAATAAAGTACAGGAATATGGTTGTATGGTTGATGTCACAGAGCTTTCAGCAATGTATGATAATGGTGAAATGGATATTAAGACAAGGGGAGTAAAAATTTTTCGCATCCTGGAAATGATAGATGATTTGCCCGATAAATTATATGGTGGCGCTATTGTTAATTACCCGGATAATTATGAACCAGGTGTTCCGGATCTGATGCGGAAAGTAATGAAGCGTATCAGGGAATTACACCTGCTATTAAAAGTGAAAAAAGATTTTGCAAAAGAAGACGGCGAACTTACTTCGTATGAAGTGGCGCATCATATCGGATTATCCCTGGAAGAAGAATATGAACTGATGCAACTGCTGGATGAAAGACAGCGGCAGGAATATTTAAAAAGACATTTAAACAAAGTATTGCCTATGCTGGCGGATATGGAAAAATTAAAAGAAAAAATAAAATTGAACGGACATTTTAAAAACCTGGGCGGGGTTGATTGGGGAAAGTAAGCTCATTTTTCATTTTGGAAATATACTTAAAGGCCGCCATTTTTTCATATTCTCAATTAAGAATAGCATTAAATAGAAAGCAGTAACTTTATTGCAATTAGTAAATGAAATGATATGCCTGTAATTTCAATGTTTTATGGAATTATTATCAGGATGTTTTATTATGATAATAAAGAACATAAACTTCCTCATATTCACCTTGAATATGCGGAGTATAATGCAGTCGTCTCAATACCAGATGCAAATTTACTAGCCGGGAACTTTCCCAAAGATAAATTGAAACTGGTAGTAGCTTGGGTAGAGATTCATAAGGAAGATTTACTTGCTGATTGGAAACTGGCAGTAAAAGGAGATTCAGTTTTTAAAATTGAAGGATTAAAATAATAAAATGCGTACAATTATTTCAATAAAACCAATGGATAATTTTAAGTTGATGTGTACATTTTCAGATGGAAGCATTAAAGTTGCAGATACATTTCCCTACCTGAATGGAGAAGCGTTTAAACCATTATTGAATCCAGCAATATTTTCAAAAGTTGAAAACCGGAAATTATATGTTGAGTGGCCAGCGTATGAATTGGATTTGAGTGCCGACACTCTTTGGCATATCGGAATAGATACAAAAGCATTTAATTCCTGATTAAATAGTACTATTTATATTCCTCCTTAAGAAAATGAAATGTCAGTAACTCTCTGTTTTGATTTTGGAAATACCAGAAAAAAAGTCGCCATCTTCCATGATGCGGAAATGAAAGAAGCCATTGTGCTCAAAGATGATTCCATTGAATCCATTCAGGAACTTATTAACCAGTTTCAGCCAACAAAGTCAATCCTCTCTTCTGTTATTGATCATAATGGTGCTATAGAAGAATTGCTGGTAGCAAAAACCAAATTCCATAAACTCAGTCATCTTACCAAAGTGGCTTTTACTACACCGGTTGGTAAGCCAGAAACCATTGGTGCCGACCGGCTGGCTTTATCTGCGGCGGCAGTACATTATTATCCTGATAAAAATAACCTCGTTATCGGGCTGGGAACATGTATTACTTACAACTTTATTAATAAATACCATGAGTTTGTGGGCGGTGCTATTTCTCCGGGTCTGGAAATGCGCCTGAAATCGCTGAATTATTATACGGCTAAACTTCCCTTAATAAAGGCAGACAGCAATTTACCCCTGATCGGGTATGATACAACTACAAATATCCTGTCCGGGGTAGTGCTTGGTATGGCTAAAGAGATCGATGGCTTTATTGAAGCTTACAGGGAGCGGTTCAGGAACTTTAACGTCCTGTTAACCGGGGGTGATATAGTCTATTTGGCTTCACACCTTAAAAACAAGATATTTGCAGACCCTGATTTAATTTTTAAAGGCCTGTATGCAATTAGTGAAGTTAATAACCCCTAAGATAATCAAGACGTTACGCTGTTTAAGCCTTGCGACACTGGTTCTACTTTTTACTGCTCTTTCACCTGTTTTTTCGCAGGACAACTCTCCCTATTCCAGATATGGCATCGGAGATCTGATTCCTCCAACACATATTTCCAACAAAGGCATGGGTGGTATTTCAGCCGGATATACTGATTATCTGTCTATAAATTTTAGTAATCCAGCCTCCTATTCATCCTTCCAGGCTCTAATGGAGCAAAAATCGAAGAAGATAGTTTCGGGTAGAGCTATTCTTGACATTGGTTTAAATATTGACAACCGTACGCTAAGGGAAAAAGCCCCTGCAAAAAAATTTACGGCCAGTAATGCATTGATCTCTTATGTACAGGTGGGTGTACCGTTAAAGAATAACTGGGGATTAAATTTTGGTATACGCCCTGTTTCCAGGATCAGTTATAATATTATTCGTAATGAAAAGCTAAAGGATGCGCGAACAGGCTTACCTATTGATAGTGCAAGAACAAGTTATAAAGGCGATGGCGGAGCTTACCTGGTATCAGCTGGCACAGGCTTTAGTTTGTTTCATCGGGCTAAAGTAAAAGGAGAAGAAAAATTAAGTATTGGTATCAACGGCGGTTATTTCTTTGGCGGAAAAGATTATAGTACACGCCGTGTTTTTAATAATGATACCATTGATTATTACCAGGCCAATTATGAAACGAAAACCAACTTTGGCGGTTTATATTTTAATACAGGCTTACAATATAAAGTGCCCCTGAGCAGTAAAGTTAGTTTTACACTTGGTGCTTATGGAACCTGGGGTCAAAAAATAAATGCCACACAGGATATATTGAGAGAAACATATGTAACTCAGGATAATCTTGGCAACCTACGGTTAGACAGTGTATCAGACAGAAAAAATATTAAGGGCAAGATAAATATCCCTTCCTCTTATACTATTGGATTTGTGTTATTGAAATCAGCGGTGATCAGTAAAGAAGGCGGGTGGTTGATAGGCCTTGATTATACACAACAGAACTGGAGCCAGTATCGTTTCTATGGCCAGGTTGATTCTGTAAGAAATAACTGGCAGTTAAAAGTAGGTGGCCAGTTTTACCCGATACCCAAAAGAAATTATTTCAGTAATGTGGCCTACCGGCTTGGATTTTTTATTGGTCCGGATTATATAAAAGTAAAACAGAATTTACCCCAGTTCGGTGCTACATTTGGTTTGGGCTTACCTGTTGCTATAAGTCGCCAGGCTCCTAACCAGGTTACATTAATTAATCTTGCATTTGAATATGGCAAAAGAGGGAATAACGATAATTTACTGAATGAAAGTACATTCAGGATATCTCTAGGATTTTCTCTCAGTGATTTCTGGTTTATTAAAAGGAAGTATGAATAAAAACCCCCAAGCCCTGCCTACCCCGATTTTCATCGGGGCTAAAAGAGGGTTTTAGTGTCTGCATGAAAAAAGCGTCTTCATATTTATCGGCAGGCGAGCATCAATTACGGCATTATATCTTTAAAATATTCAGGCATATATCTGCTATTGGTGGGTTGTGGCTCGTAGCTATTATCTTTTCCGGTTGTGAAAATGATGAAAAAGTAATTGTGGATATGACAAAAAAAGTAGTGATGAAAGAAGAAGCGGTTAATGTAGAAAGTATGTTGAGTCAGGAAGGGAAATTAAGAGCCATACTAAAAGCGCCGTTGATGGTAAGAGTATTCGGAGATACGGTCTATGCAGAGTTTCCGAAATCCCTGCATTGCGATTTTTATAATGCTACAACAAACATCGAATCATGGCTGGTAAGTAAGTATGGTAAGTATTATGAGAATCTCGGAAAAGTGTTTCTGCGCGATAGCGTGGTAGTGATAACAACAAAAGGGGATACCTTAAGAAGTCCTGACCTCTGGTGGGATCAGAATACTAAAATGTTTTATACCGATAAATATGCTACCTATCATGCACCGGGTAAACAGGTAGCTGGTACCATTGGCCTGGAAGCTACACAGGACTTAAGCAGTGTGATATTTAAAAACCCGGTCGGTACAATCAGGGTTTCAGAAAGCGGATTTCCACAATAGCCTAAAAATTCAGAAGAGTTTCCGGCACTTATCCCTGCATTTTCTCTTTAATTATTGATAGAATTCTAGTAGTATCTTTAGGATTCACTGAATTAAATAACTACCAACTAAAAACCACCAACTACAAACTATTTTATGGAATATCGCTACATGGGTAAAACGGGATTACAGCTTAGCATTCTCTCCTTTGGCAGCTGGGTAAGTTTTCACAAACAGATTGATGACAGCATTGCTGATGAATTGATGGGGATCGCTTATGATAATGGGGTAAATTTTTTTGATAACGCTGAAGCATATGCGCTGGGCGAAAGTGAAAAAATGATGGGGCGGGTGCTGAAAAATAAAAATTGGGACCGAACTTCTTATACGGTTTCTTCAAAAGTTTTCTGGGGCTGGCGGGGAAAAGAAAATAAACCCAATCAATCGGGATTAAGCAGAAAACATTTGATGGAAGCTTGTCACGAAGCACTACAACGATTGCAACTGGATTATCTTGATCTGTTTTTTTGTCACCGCGCCGATAAAAAAGTACCGATAGAAGAAGTAGTATGGACCATGCACAACCTGATTCAACAGGGTAAAATTTTATATTGGGGCACCAGTGAATGGAGTGGCGTAGAAATAATGGAAGCACACCGGGTAGCGCAGCAGTATGGATTGATCGGTCCTTCCGTAGAACAGCCTCAATACAATTTGCTGGAAAGAAATAAAGTAGAAAATGAATTCCTGATGGTATTTAAAACAGTGGGAATGGGCACTACCATCTGGAGCCCGCTGGCTTCCGGTTTATTAAGTGGTAAATACAATACTGGTATTCCGGAAGATAGCCGTTTTGCCATTGAAGGATTTGACTGGCTGAAAAACCGTTGGATGAAAGAAAGTTTTTTGGAGAAAATAAATCAACTCAGTAACCTGGCCAATGAATTGGGAATAACGGTGGCGCAATTAAGCATTGCCTGGTGTATAAAAAACCCGGATGTAACTACCGCCATATTAGGTGCAACAAAAAAAGAGCAGTTACTGGAAAACTTAAAAGCAGCAATGGCAGTTGAAAAATTAAGTACGGAAATTATGAACCGAATAGAGGATATTGTGCAAACAAAACCTGTATTGCCGGAGTATTAGAGTTCTGCTATCGCCAGCTTTTCTTTCTGCTACCGTCGGGGAAATAATCAAACATGAAGTCTGGATAATCATCATCCATTTCTTCATTATAAAAGTCCTCAATACATTTTATAATAACACTTCGGTTGCGGTTTCCTTTTTCTAAGGCGTGGATGGCATCAGTGTAACTCGTGTGTGTGGCGATATAATCCTTCTTGATATGATCAATTTTAGCAACAGCAACCCCCCTGCTAAAAAATAAATAGCGGGCAACATTACTATAAGCCGGGTTTTGAACAACCATCATCGATTCCAATTCCAGATCTTTTACCTGGTCTTTCAATAGTTGAATGTAAATGTTCAATGTATCAACAGGGGTATCTTCCAGCGATTTTTCATGATCGGTTACCCACATAATTTCTAAACGAAGCAATTCCATCAGGTCTTTATTATTATAGGCTGTTGTCACCTTTTTCATATATTCTTCCTTTTCCAACTTTAAATTTTCATCCAGCTCTTTATCGGGATGCAGTATTTTTACCAGCGACAGGTAGATACCCCGCAGGCTTTTATTCTTTATTTCTTCTTTCTTTTTTTCCAGTTCTTCTTTTTGCAGTTGTTTCTTGGTTTTTTTTGTTCTGCTATGCTGTTGGTTATTGATGAATTGTTCCCGCATATTTTCATCAAGTTTACTAAAGTCCGGGTTATCTTTTTTTAACTCTTCCGGATCTATTCGAATGCCCGTTTTTTCAAATAGCATATCAGAAAACATTTCCACCATTTCATCCTTTTGCGTATCCATCTCTTCATCATATGAGTTGCCATTATATTGTGCATACAATTCCCTGGTTTTTTCATCTGGTTCTACCACAGAAAATGCATCATCCAGCAATTGAACTATCAGCTCATCGAGCTTGTCTTTAAGGTGTAGAGATAGTTTTTCTGCACTTCTTTTTTCATGAAGCAGGTGGCTTAGTTTTATCTTTTCCTCACCCAGCCGCTTAACTTCAGGGCTCACTTTTTTATGAAAGTAAGCATTCAGTTCGCTCAGTATTTCGCTATCCTTTTTAATTTTTACCTGCAATGATTTGATGCGGGCAGTCAGGCGGTTAAAGGATTGTTGCTCTTTGGAAATTACAGCTTTGCCCTTATTTATATGTAACGGCAAATTGTTGCTTTCTTTCTTAAGACTACCTTCCTCAGAAAATAAATTTTGTTGCATTTGGGTTTATTCTAAATTATTAAACTATGTTCAATATCTTCATTGTCTGGTTATCAAAAATAATTTTTTTTAGATATTTTAAGTAAGAATTTATGCACTTTCAACACAAAACAGTCATCATCACCGGTGGTACCCGAGGTATCGGAAAAGCAATCGCTTTAAAGTTGGCAGCTGAAGGAGCCAATATTGTGATTGCTGCCAAAAGCGTGGAAGAAAATCCTAAACTTGGCGGTACTATTTTTTCCGCTGCGGCTGAAATAGAAGCAGCTGGCGGAAAAGCATTAGCGGTACAATGCGATATCCGTTTTGAAGACCAGGTGCAAAATGTAGTGGACAAAGCCATAGAGAAATTTGGCGGTATTGATATACTGGTCAATAATGCATCTGCTATTTCTTTAACAACAACGGAAAAAACGGAAGCCAAACGTTTTGACCTGATGCATAGTATTAATGTACGGGGAACTTTTTTGGTAACGAAAGCATGCATACCGCATTTAAAGAAAGCAGCTAATCCGCATATACTTACTTTATCTCCGCCCATCAATCTCGACCCTAAGTGGTTTGAAAACCATGTGGCTTATACCATTACCAAATACAGTATGAGTATGATGACGATTGGGTGGGCAAAAGAATTAAAGAAAGACCGGATTGCTGCCAATGCACTTTGGCCAAGAACAACCATTGATACGGCGGCAGTACGTAATTTATTAGGAGGACAGGTATTGGCTAACATGAGCCGCACGGTTGATATTTTGGCTGATGCAGCTTATTATATTCTTAGACAACCTTCCGGCGAATGTACCGGTAACTTATTTGTAGATGAACAGGTGCTGGCTAAAGAAGGCATAACTGATCTCTCAAAATATTCAGTAGTACCGGGTGCTAATTTATATACTGATTTGTTTGTGTAGCATAAATTTCCGGAATCAATAATGTAGAGTTATAAAAATACCAAACAGTGAATCAGCCTTTTTTCTAAAACTCCGGGTGCTGGCTACAAAATGGGGAAGGGAATATATAGTTGCCAACCCGATGTTAATAAAAATTTTATTTGTATGCTATGGCAGCACTTGTTGGTCCTGCCAATTGCAAAAGTGATGTTGATGTAAAACCTACTTCTTTTGCCCATCTGTTAAAGTCAGCAAAAGTGTAATCAAACCCTGTACCTGTTTCAATAAGCATATTAATACTCATCATCATACCAAAGACATTTTTCCTTCTTTCATCATCAATGATGCCTTCTATAGCAACAAATACACCGCCAGTTGGCAGCGCAGCATATGCCTTTTTCATTAACATAAGTTTTGTTTCTTCATCCCAGTCATGAAGAATATTCCCCATAACAACTATGTCGGCGTTTGGAAATTGGTCTTTAAAGAAGTCGCCATTTGCTGTTTTTACCCGGTCGTGCAATTGGAATTGTTGAATAGTTTCATTGGCAATAGGTTGTACAGCTGCCAGATCCCAGCTGGTACAATTCATATGAGCCTGATGTTTGGCAACCATTAAGGATAATAAACCAGCTGAACCTCCTATATCAACAAGAGTTGTAGATTTTGAGAAATCGAATTTTTGAGCAAATGCCATGAAGCTGCCCATTTGAATTCCACTCATGGCATGAATAAAACTTTTTAATCTATCAGCATCTGAATAAAGAACTTCAAACAGATTTCCACCGGATTTAGCTTCATTCTGAGGGAGCCCGGTAAGTAAACCTTCCTCGAGATTTCCCCAGAAATTATATAAACGATTGTTGAGCATTTCTAAGATACCACCTATATACGTCGGCTTATTTTTATCTAAGAAAAAGTCGGTATTGATATTGTTGCTGTATCTTGATGTTTCCAGTAAGCCTTCACGATCCAGGAAACCCAAAGCGGTAAGTGCATCTAAAAAATCATACACATTCCGGTCAGTACATTGTAAACCTACATGCGTCTTTATCTCAATAGCCGTCATTGATTCTCTTTGAGCCAGCGTTGTGAATAATTCAAATTTTACGGCAGATAACAAAATTTTTGATGCCCAAAAACCTGTTCCGATCTTCATGATGCTTTCAGGTGTTGGGTGGTTTCCTTGTTGTTCCATAATTGTTTTGCAGTTTAATTTTTATAAAATTAGTGGGTTTTTTATTTCCACGATTTTTGTAATAATAAATCAACTTATCTCAGCCGGATTCAAATGTACAATATTGTCAGAAAATTTTCTCGAATCAATTTTCTATTTGGCGTTGAGTCAGGACTTTTATCATTGGCATTTGTGCCTGCTTCTTCTTGTAAAAATTTTAATTATGAGTAAACTTTAATTACTGAAAGTTACTTTTAGGCGATATTTTTTTCATTCCTGTTAGTATTGTATGTATTTCTTTTTCTGTTGCTGATTTTTTATACGCTACTTTAGATATTTTAATTTCTTCAAATTCGCTATCAATAAATAGTGTTTTTAGCGTATCTATGTTATGATAGTTGAAATAAGTTCTGTCACCGGTACTGCTGACCTGAAAGCCTGATTTATTGGGGTCGCCTTCAACAAAACTTAAATAAATAAGGCCATTTTCATGTAATAAAATAGTACAGTCAGCGACTAGTTTTACACTTTCGGTCTGTGACAAATAAGGTAAACAAAATCCAGCAACTATTCCATCAAATTTTGTTGTAAGGGTACTAATTTTCCTGCAATCCATTATACAAAAATTGGCAGTAGGGTTATTCCTTTTTGCCAGTTCTATCATATTTGGTGCGATGTCAATTCCATGGATATCGAAGTCTGGTCGTTTGGCTAAAAGATATTTGGTAATATTTCCGGGGCCACATCCAATTTCTAAAATTTTGGCTTTGTCTTTGATGATCGAATTGCAAATAACATCATATGATTGATTATACAAATCGAGGTCCATAAACTTGTCCTGGTACAGTAAAGCAACTTTGTTCCAGGTTTCAAATGTTTCTTTATATCTATCCATTTTGGATTCTTGTTTACAATGCCCAATTTTACTGAAAGATTTTTGATATACGGGCTTTTCAGCATTTATCTGTAAAATGATAACTGAAGAAAATACATGATTTTAAAGATAATAGGATAAACACGAAGTTGCCCGGGAGTTTTAATTTGTCTTTATATTTTTCAATCTCTTTACCCTGAACTTTTGTCTTTAATATTATTCCGTCGCAGTATCTTCAGCTTCTTCTCTCTTCTCCGGCGGCATCTGAGGAAACAATAATACATCCTGTATTGAAGTATTACCGGTAAATATACAATACTCGTCAATTCAAGCGGTACCACGGAAATGATGTTATTATATCTAATTGTTTTTCAATAAGGTAATTGCCCGATTGGGTAAGTTGTTAAAATATTATACAGGTTATTACTAAATGATAAAAAATAGTTTTATATTTGTAACGGATCAGGCTGCGGCTTGGACCGTCCCGGTAAGTTTACTTGCCGGGTTTTCTTTTTATATGGCTTATTATTGACCCTTTTACAATAATAATCACTTCTGCCAACTCCCGATTTATTTGCATTCTGTCGTTTATGGCTTTTTGAACCGTAAAGCCATTTACAGGGTTTTCAAAATAAAGTATAAGGTGATTTGCCTGCTGATAACCTTTTCTGATTCGCTGGTCTATTTTTTTATAATTGTACGGATATGTAGGTTGCATTAATTCCCAGAATTTTCCATCAATCCGGTAATCAGGGTTTTTATTGCTTTTTGTGCCAGGCATCACTTTGTTTCTGTAGGCTACATCCATCTCGTTAAGAGAGGGTAATATTTCTATTTTTTTAAACAAGGTGAGTAACAGGCCTCCTGCATGGAGCAGCGATAAATATTCTTTTGTGGAATTATCAAGCAACTTATGCCTTAACAGATATCTGTTGTTTTTATAATCAACAATTTCATATTGCTCCTGTAGCTGCTTATCCAGTATCAGGTACCTGAGTTTTAGTTTAATGTTCATGCATGTAGAAATGTCCGTTGCAGAAATTTAAACAATTATATTTCCTCATTTTCTTCCTCTCTCTTCTCCGGACGCATCTGTGGAAACAATAATACATCTTGTATAGAAGCGCTATTCGTCAGCAACATACATAACCTGTCAATACCTATACCAATGCCCGATGTGGGTGGCATACCATATTCCAATGCCCGGAGAAAATCATAATCAATAAACATCGCTTCATCATCACCCCGTTCCTGAAGTTTTGCCTGCTCTTCAAAACGTTCCCGCTGGTCTATCGGATCATTTAGCTCAGAGTAGGCATTGGCAATTTCTTTTCCATTGATGATCAATTCAAATCTTTCTACCAATCCTTGTTTATCGCGGTGCTTTTTAGTTAGCGGACTCATCTCCACCGGATAATCAATAATAAACGTTGGCTGCACATAATTCTTTTCACAGGTTGCGCCAAAGATGGTGTCAATCAGTTTACCCTTACCCATTGTGTTGTCAACAGGTATATGTAATTGTTTGCAAACTGAACGAAGTTGTTCTTCATTCATCCGGCTTACATCTGTACCGGTATGCTCTAGTATTGCATCATAAATGCTGATGCGTTTGTAGGGCGCTTTAAAGGAAATGGTTTTTAGTGAAGTAGAAGAATCACCTAATAAAACTTCTGTTGAACCACCAACATCCATCGCTGCTTTTTCAAGCAATAGCTCGGTGGTCTCCATCATCCAGAAATAATCTTTATACGCTGTATAAAATTCCAGAATGGTAAATTCAGGATTATGTGTGCGGTCCATACCTTCATTGCGGAAGTTGCGGCTGAATTCATACACCCAGTCAAAACCACCAACGATCAGTCTTTTTAAATAAAGCTCATTGGCAATGCGTAAATACAAAGGAATATCCAAGGCATTATGATGCGTAGTAAATGGTCTGGCAATAGCCCCACCCGGTATGCTTTGCAACACAGGCGTATCCACTTCTAATGCCCCCTGCATATTTAAGAACGTACGGATAGAATTAATAAGCTTTGTTCTTTTAATAAATGTTTCTTTGACCGAAGGATTAATGATAAGATCAGCATAGCGCTGACGATATTTAAATTCCGGGTCAGTAACGGCATCAAATGTTTGTCCATCGGCTTCTTTTACGATTGGCAAAGGACGAAGTGATTTACAAAGAATCGTTAATTCACTCACATGAACGGATGTTTCACCTGTCTTGGTAATAAATCCATACCCTTTAATGCCGATGATATCACCAATGTCAATTAGTTTTTTCCAGACAATATCATACAAGGTTTTGTCTTCACCGGGGCAGATATCATCCCGGCGGATATAGAGTTGTATTTTGCCATGGGAATCCTGTAACACACAAAAATTAGCTTTGCCCATATCCCGCACACTCATAATGCGGCCAGCGAGACATAGATCAGTAAACTGCTCTTTTGTTTCTACCGTAAAATTATCTTTTATATAAAGGGAATTACTGTTAACCGGGAACAAAGGGGCAGGGTAGGGTTCGATACCCATCATAATTAATTCCGCCAGTTTTTCACGACGAAGGATTTCCTGTTCAGAAAGATGTAGTGTACTCATGAATACTATTTTTTTAAACTTTCATCCTATTTTATGCAGCAGCAGCCATATTTAAAGAGGAGAGCAAAGGTACTGGTTAGGGCTTTAGCATACAAAAAGCCCCTTCCGCCACCGGCGAAAAGGGCTTTTATGGCACATAAAAATATTTTTTATTTTTTAGCCTTTTTAGTCTTTTCAACTTTATTGAGGTAATAACCAACCTGGATTCCAACATAACTATCTTTAAAAGAACCTGAATTAGTCAGGGCTGCGGGGAAAGCAGGACTTCCTTCTGGTACCAGATTTCTGAATCCTCTGTTATAATTCACCGACAAAAACAAACCACCTTTTGACCTCCATCCTGCAATAAAATTGGCGCCATAGTTAAAGCCCTTAATATCTTTTCCGTATTCCCGGCCAAATTTAATAACGCTGGTTGTTTTTACACCACCGGTTACCGATACATTTTTTGATGGCAGGTTGAACGCTATGGAAGGTCCGCCTCCAATAAAGAATTGACCATCTACATTTCCTCCCATGTAATAAAGAAAATCAGTGGTAAACTCAGCATAACGGAGTGCTGTATAGACTTTATCAATAAGGCCTGGTGCAGGCTTGTTCGTTACTTTTTGCACATAGGATAATGTAGGGCGAAAAGCAAATGATTTTTTAATCGGGGTTTCAAGTACTAAACCAGTCATATAACCAGTCTTACCAGTTGCATCAATATCACCGCCCCATTTAGTAAGGGAGCCGGCATAAAAAAATCCTGCGCCTCGCATATCAGCGATGGATACGCCGCCGGAAATACCAATCCTGGTTTGCGTAAAACCAGCAATCTGAAAGCAGAAAAGAAATGCTGCCAACATAAAAATAATCTTCTTCATAACAGTAGTTTTTGAATTACCTACTCGTTTCGCTTTTCGGTAAAAGGCGCCCTACTCTTTTATGGGATTTTCAGGATTTTCCCTTTTTTAAATAAAATGTAAATATAAACTCAAGCAAACTTAAGTAAACCTATCGATTTTCAAAAGAAGGCCTTTTTTTCGGGTATTTCAGCATTTTTCGGGGAAACTGGGAAAAAGGTAATTAAAAAACCCTGCATTTAATTAAATGCAGGGTTTTGAATGGTATAATTCTTTCCTAACTACCTGTTTTGGCAGGATTATCCGTGTTTATTTCCATTTTCTTTGGTGCTTTCTTGTGCTCCGTATTGCTCTTATAGCTATTATCAGCAGAAAAGCAGTACACTGTTGCATCTCCGATAATTACTACTACTGCGCCCCTTCTAAACCACCACAGGAAATATTGCAGGCAAAGGCGGCATCGGCATATTAAAATCAAATTGCGAGCAATACCGATAAGATAATGAGACCCGTTTTTCACCATCAGACAGATCATTATCCTTTTCAATAGACCATACCTGTTCTTGCAGCATTTTCTTTTTTATACATCAGGGATCATCTTTTAAGGAAGCTGCAAAAGCATTGATTGTTTTGTAGGCTATGAAATGGTTGTTACAGTAAGCTTATTATTTCAGGAGAAAATCCTTTTCACATTAAAATTTTTATTTTCAATGCCTGTATTGAAAAGTGATTTAAAAACTTACGTGGAATGCTCCATTTGTTAATAATTCGGTACCACCTGAACTTACCTGCAACTCACCACTAAAAGTTCCTTTAACGGAATAACCGGTGATCTCTGTAATAGTTATGTTGACAGGATTGGCACTGCTTCCAAACGTTTTAGCTTGAATTAAGCAGGGAACAAGCACTTCTGTACAATGTGTCATCGTAACAAGTGGATTGCCTCCTGCGTTTTCAGTATAGCTGCCTGTAGAAATTGCGTCAGGCCTAACAATAGAGAAAATTAAATTGGTAGTAGAACCGGTTCTATAATTTCCCTGGATCTGAATGCCAAAGCCTCCGCTTACTGGTAGTCTTGTTGCTTTTGCCTGCAGATTAAACGTATAGTCCACGCCTCCAATTTTTACTTTGATAGTGCCGATCGGAATATCGGTGGCATCTTTTTTACAGGAAATAGTGCTTATTGTTATAAAGGAAGCCAGTAAAAAATATAATAATTTATTCATAAAGAAAAGTTTAGCGAAAGAGATGGGAAAGATGAGCGGACAATGGCACTTTGCTGCACAGTTGACCTGGTCTCCATTTTGAAGGAAGCCGAAACAGCATTTGCTTTCTTTTTATTTTTGGAAGAAGCAATAAACAACGGTATACTGCCCGCCATTGCTGCAAGACCGGAATAGAACAGGACTTCTCCGTCATTGGATGATTTAGGTTGTTGAAGGTAAAGTAAGCCTACCAGCGCTTCAGTTGCCTTATGCAATCCAATAGCGATACCTACAGATGCTGATACAAAACCACTGCCAAAAACTATCCATGCAGCTGTTTGTTGGCTTTTACTTTTTTTCAGGTAATCTTCCTTTGTAATTTTTTGAGCAGGCTTGATTTGCTGGCAGAATGAACCGGAATTTAATACCAGAAAGAATACTATTGAAAAAAGCAATTTAGACATATTAATTTTTTTAATGGTTAAATAATTTGTAAGGTTTCAAACGAAAGAGAAAAATATATAGCATGTAGCTTTATAATGTTATGCGTGTTTTCTGCTTTCAGCTTATAGTCTTCATAATTATGTTGTGTGACTTCGTGACGTATTATTATAACTAGTAGTATGTGAATGAAAAGTCAATTTACAAG
>JANMLJ010000376.1:0-3984 GCA_031372465.1 Chitinophagaceae bacterium
GTGCACCCGAAGAAAAAACTACATCAACTGCTGTAAACAAAATGGTCTTAAATGGCTTATATCAGCAAAGTACGCATACCGGGATGATGATGGGAATGCCCTTTAACGGAATGAGTACTACGGCCTATGATATTCATAAAAAAGAATTTATAAATACCTGGATTGATAATATGGGAAGCGGCATCATGGTGTTAAAAGGTCCATGGGATGAAGCCACCAAAACTATAAATTTAAAAGGAAAAGCAACAGATCCCGGGACTACCGGTGATATGGATGTTCGGGAAACTCTTAAAATCATTGACGAAAATACCCAGGAAATGGAAATGTTTTCGATGATGCCGGATGGTAAAGAATTTAAAACAATGAAAATAGTATTTACCCGGAAGAAATAGTAAGAGAAATTTTTTCTTATCCTCTTTATGAGTTAGTGTCCATAAATTAAAATATCTCTGCAACAAACCCCGGAAAATTCCGGGGTTTGTAATTTATCTCATCACACTAATTTTTCTTTGTTTTCTCCATTGGCAAATCCGGAATACGACTCCACTCTTGCATGCTTCCATCATATAATTTCATTTTATATCCTAATGAACGGCCAACAAGGTAATCCACACTGGCCGTCTGCCCTATAAAACAATACACAACTATTTCTTTTCCTTTATCCGGCACCACAGATGAAAAAATATTTTGCAGCACCTCAACAGGCTTTAAGGTATTGGTGGAATCTAACAAATCAGGAAAAGGAATATTTTTTGCACCAGTAATATGACCATCTCTTGGATTTCCGGTTGGGTCACCATCATACCAGCGTTTGGCTCTGGCATCCACTACTTCCCCTGATTTGTTTTGTAATAATTTTTGAACATACCCCTTATCAACAATTTCACTATTTTCAATTGCCACAAAATTTCCTTTTTTATAAACTGGTGATTGATTTGTTACCGGATAACCCGATTTTTTCCAGGCCTCTATACCGCCATTTAAAAACGACACTCTTCCTTTAAGACCAAAATACTCCAGTGATAAAAACATTCTTGAAGCTATCGTTACATCACTTCCTTTATGACAAATTACAATTTTTGAATTTTTATTGATGCCTAAGTTCTGCAAAACTTTAGTGGCGTTTTTTGCATCCGTAGAAACCATATTTGCTTCAGGCGTGTTAAAGGCCAGCCATTCAGGCCATAGATACCGGGAACCCTCAATATGTTCATTGTCGTAATCTGCTTTTACTGCAAAACCAGTGTATAATACAATCAGATCAGGATCCTTTAAATTTTGATTTAACCACGCTGGTGATATAATAACCGGCTGCTGTGCATTAACAACTGCGGTAAGAAAAAAAAGTAAGGCGGCAAGCATTATTTTTTTCATGTGTTAATTTTTTATTTTATTAGCCACCCAGATCTCTTCGGGGTATTCTATGGAATTTGCCTTAAAAATTATAATAGCAATTTACCATTACAAAAGACCCAAAAAATGTTATAAATTACAAGTGGTAAAATATGGATTTGATAGGTTGATTAAAGCTGCAGGCCTTTAATTTTTAAACACCTGTTGCTTTCGTTTCAGACAAATAAGTGAGTTTAAATCTTGAGGGGAACCAATTTAAGCAGTATAATTTTTGCTGTAACATCATTAACTTCCATGGAATAAATTACAAGGTAATAATGTCAGTATTTTTTATTTGAATACAGGCAATTCCTTATTTCGTCTATGTTGAAAAAGATAGGGAACTAAAAAAATATCAATATTTGTATTTATCTACCCCGCCTGTTCATAAGCCTTCTTTATCCAGCCAATTAAATCTTTATTTATTGTCTTACCATCTTCCACCCTGATCCGGTGAGTACACATGGCATTCCATTTACTTCCATCCTCCACATTACCCGATGCTGCAACTCCTTTAATATTCAAACCTACATCCAACCTGTCTTTTGTAGAGGGTTGTATGATAGCAAACTGTTTCTTTCTTCGCAGGCTTACATAAGCTTTCTTCGGAGCTGACTCTACATCTTTGCCGAATTTATTTATTTCAACCATTAATTTATCATACCATTTTTTTAATTCATCCTTGCCTTTGTATTGTTCGGCAATCCAGTCGGTCTCATTTTCTGCAGCGCCTGCATGACTTTGTTTGGCATAATGTACCAGCATATTGGCATTCCCATGGGTAAACCCGTGTTTTTCTTTTAAGAATTTTACCAGTTCGCCATGTTTTGTAAATCCGGATTTACTTAAAATAGCTGCCCATGCCGCTACTTTTTTACCAGAATTTTTTTCGATGTTAGCAATCTGAGTGGCATACGCTTTGTCAACTGATTCGTTTCCCATATTTATTATTTTAATTAAATTTATTTTTTCTTCCGGTTATCTTTTAATACAGATTCATACTTTTCAATCCAGTCATCTACAGTAATTTTTGAAACCAGTTCTCCCAATAGTTGGTAGGGGATATCTTCCGGATTTTTATAACGGATACAACTTTTACCCATGTCCAGTTTTTTGGGTGATAGTTTTGTATGTGCATCGGTAAACCACTTCAGCAATTCAGGGTCGGCATAAATACCCATGTGATAAAAGTTGATGCTGTTTTTCTGAGAAGCCACACCCATAAAAGGTAATGGAAGTTTTGGATCGCAATGATAACCAGGCGGGTATTTGCTATGCGGCACCACATAACCAATATTTCCGTAACTCATTTCTTCTTTAAAGCCTTTCGGTAGATTTTTTTTAATTACTTTTCTTAATTCGGTCATAGCTTTTTTTCTGTCATCTGGTAGTTGGGCTATGTATGCATCAATGGTAGTTGATTTGGATTGCATAAAATCAAATTTTAAAAATTCAAAATACGAAAAAATTCAGTCCATGGTCCCATTTCCTCTTTGTATTGTTTAGCCATTACTCTTGTAATTTGTGCAATATGTGTAAGATCATGAACCACCCAGGTAGCTAATAAATTCCGCAAAGTTACTTCTCCCAAAACCGGGTGCATCCCTGTTTTATTCAGATCGGTTGCTGATAAATTTAATGATTGCAGCCATTGTATATTTTCTGTCCGGAGCTGTTCAAATTCATCCAGTAATTGCACTAACGTTTTCCCTTCACTATCCTTGTATTGTGCAAAACGATCAAATAAATCAAATGCCTTGCTATTGCCTGATTCAAGAATTCTTTTTATACGAACAGTCCAGTCAGTTTTTTCTCCATGTACTAAGTGACCTGCAACATCATAAGGAGAAAATGTTTCAGGTCCTTCATTATTTATTATCCACTCTTCATTTAATCCTGTTAATAATGCTTTAAGCACCGCTGGTGTTCTTTCTAATATTTCGTATGATTTTTCTAAACTATACAACATAAATCAGTAGCGTATACTATTAACGTTTTTTCTTTTTAGATGCTTTGGCAATTTTATTAAACTCAAGTGCCAGTTTTACCCAGTATTCCAGTTTCTTTTTTGTATTCAGTACCGTTGCATCTACAAATACATATCCTTTCATCACCCTTCCTGTAAAATCCATTGGATGACAACCATCTTTCTCAATAACTTCTTCATATTTCGCGGGGTCAAGCCTTACCATCAATCTATCTTTTTCGACTCCCACACACATTTTATCGTTTACCATAAAACATAAACCGCCAAACATAGCTTTTTCCTCTACCTTTTTATGTGTAAGAGCAATCAGCTCTCTTGTCATGTCTGCTAATTTTTCATTGTATGCCATCAGATTATTTTTTACGTTCAAAAAAATAATGATACCTGCAGAATGATTGAACCACGTTTAATTATTTTTCCAGCACTTTTTTTAAATTAGCCAGCCCGAAACTAAAGTCATCGCCAATCGATTTTTCCATATTCATAAAAAGTTTCATCACATTCATAGGATAGTTCATCTGGCCTTCAAATCCCCAGCTGACTTTGGTACTATTATCATTTACCGATGCTGTGCTTATGGTAGATTTAGCAACAGATTTAAATGG
>JANMLJ010000381.1:0-4071 GCA_031372465.1 Chitinophagaceae bacterium
TCATTTAAAACCGGCGCTATGTCAGAAGAAATATTTTACATCTCAGGATTGTCATGATTACCCAAATTTTAGTGACTCAAGGTATTTTTTTAGTGGAATAATGCAACAAACTAACGGAAGTCTGCGCTGAAAAATAAAATACTATTTACGAATCACAATTACCTTCCTGCAATTTTATTTCCGGGAAGCTTATATTTTAGTATCCTTCAACTCCCGATTGTTTAATGATTTGAATTAAAGTGTCATATAGTATAAACAAATTAATACTTTATCCAACATTTGTCCACATCGTGAACCTTTCATTGCATGGTTGGTTGTAACAATATTCAAATTATAAAAAATAAAAAAAATAACAAAATGAAAAAATTATTGCAATCTGCCCTTTTGGCCCTAGTTGTTTTAGTATCAAATGCTTCTTACGCACAAGAAAAAGATATCGTTGATATTGCTGTTGGTTCTGAAGCACATACTACATTGGTAGCAGCTGTAAAAGCAGCAGGTCTTGTTGAAACATTAAAAAGTAAAGGACCATTCACTGTATTTGCACCGGTAAACGAAGCTTTTGGAAAATTGCCAGCAGGAACTGTTGACTTTTTATTGAAAGCAGAAAATAAAGCAACACTGGCTAAAATTCTTACTTACCATGTTGTAGCTGGCAAACTTGATGCAAATGCTGTAGTAGCAGCTATTAAAGCTGGAAATGGTAAGGCAGTTTTAACCACTGTTAGTGGCAATATGCTTACTGCATCAATAGATAATGGAAAAGTAAAATTAACAGACGAAAAAGGCGGATCAGCGTTTGTTACAGTAACAGATCTTAAAGGAAGTAATGGTATCATTCATGTGATTGATACAGTTGTTCTTCCAAAATAATCATCAACTTGGTTAGTAGAAAGAAAGCTCCTTAACAGGAGCTTTTTTTTTGTAACTAGATTAAACCAGTACGGCTATACGAAAGATCGGTCTATTTACTTATTTGCCGTATTCTTTGAGGCATTTTTACAGTTACTGATGATCCTTTTGCAAGAAAAACAGAATGAGGCTGCTTGTTAGCTATGTAGGGTACAAACTCACTTCCATAGAGTCGCTCAATATCACAATCAATGGAAAAGCTGGTCACCGGATAAACCTTCCAGCGGGGATGTGCTACCGAATACTCAATGGTACTTGTTGGGGTAAATTGATTGTAACCAAAATAATGTTCGAAGATAAATTCAGCTTCAGACCCTTCTTTAATATCCTGCAATGCAGGTGTAGCATTTACCCGGATAATATTCTGATGCTGATTTCTTTTTTTCCAGCTATATTCCACAAATAAATTATCACTATTCTCGATAATCTGGTGACTCATTTTTGCTGTGCTATAATGTTCATTATATAATAAATTAGCCATGCTGGCAACCAGGGGTTTGGGAACAATTTCTGAAACAAAACCCACTCCCCTTCTCCATTGACTGCCATCAAACCGCCTGATATAATAACGAAGATTTGCTTCTTCAAAATTTACATGAAATGGCCAACGGATACCCAGCACTTTTGTATCGTTAAATAAAAATCCAACAATACTTACCAGCGCCTTACCATCAAAATAATCTATCTCTGTACCAGGTGGTACATGTTTTTGTAATATTTGTGGATCCACCAAATAGTTGAACATGGCCAGGTATTCCCATCGGGCAGATAAAAATAAACGATTACTCATAGGGTACTTTTAAGGCTGGTTGAAGTCCGGGTTTGGCATAGCTTAAACGTCCAAGAGGTTTAGTTTCATAATAGCTATCGATTCCATTACTGCAAACTGTCGCTGCCTTATGTAAATCAATAAAACCATCCGGCATTACCAGTCCATTTTCCAGTTGTATAGCGTGGATTTTTCCTATCACCAAAAAAGTATCATTTATTTCTATTGGCACTATTTCCTGCAAAGTTAAGCCATACCTCACCAGGCTTTCGCCTACAAAAGGTGCCGGAAAATTGTCGATATATTGAGGGGTGAGTCCCACTTCTTCAAATTCTGATACTGTTTCTGGATATTTAGCACTCGTTTGGTGAGCTTTCCCCAAAAAAGAAGGGATAATATGATTCATTGTATAAAAACCGGTTGACTCAATATTAGCCAAGGTATGCGGAGCCGCTTTTCGGGGACGGTTGATATATCCAATTAAGGCAGGATCGGACCCCATATGAACAATACTACTGAACACACCCAGGTTGGTTTGACCATTACGATTGACGGTACCAATTAAACTAACTGACTTGAACCCTGTAAGGCTGTTAATTAAGTTAGTCCGGTAAAATCGCTCCCAGGATTGTATTACTGATTGATTGTATAATGGCATTAGAAAATATTTATTATAAACATTAAACAAAAGCTACTATAAAATGTTGTAATCTTCTTGAAATAGGTTTGTATAGTATTTTTTTAATAACAGAAAGTTTTACTGAAAGTCGTCAACATTTACTTTACCGATAATTAAACCAAAAAATATGTTTGCTAAATTCAAAGTATCAGAAATATTAATAGTGCTGCTGGTGATTGTACTGATTTTTGTTTCCGAGTATTATTATGTATTCCTTAAAGATCCTATGCGGGCAATTTTTATAGGATTATGGCCCCCCACCATACTGGGATTACTGATCTTTTTTAATTTAAAAAGAAAATAAAGAATATATATGGAAAATCTGGATCTCATTATATTAACAACTATTGTTGTAATTCTTTTCATGGTATTTATACTTGCAACTTTCAAGGAAATTCTGGAGGATGCAAAAAAACCTTTCACCGGTGGAGAAGAGGGAGGACCGCGTGCCGAAATGATCAAGTTTGTTGGTAAATTATTTTCGGATGAGCGTATGGAACCTCAGGAAAAAAAAGAACTACTAACTATAATTAAGAAAAGTATTGAGGAAATTAACGTTGACGAAAATAAGTCTGCTAACAAATAAATTTACTACTACCCTGTGCAAGAGAATACTGAACTAAAACATTTTTTAATAATTGGCGGTTCTTCCGGAATTGGGGACCAACTTGCCTCCCAAATTTCCATTAAAAGCCGTGTGTATGCCACTTTTAACAAACACACGCCTATCCCATCGGAAAATGAAAAATTAAGTTTTCATTTTTTAAATGTGACAGACGAACAAACAGATCTGAGTTTTTTGCCGGAAAAGCTCCACGGCCTGGTATATTGCCCCGGCAGTATAAATCTTAAGCCTTTTGCGCGCATACAACCCGAAGATTTTATTACTGATTACCGGTTAAATGTAATTGGCGCTATTAAGATAATACAACATGTATTACCCAAATTAAAAGCATCCGGCAATGCCGCTATCCTACTTTTTTCAACTGTTGCGGTACAACAGGGATTTAATTTTCACAGTATGGTTGCTGCTTCTAAAGGTGCCATAGAAGGATTAACAAAAGCTTTGGCTGCAGAATTGGCTCCTGCTATCAGGGTTAATTGTATTGCACCTTCTATTACAGAAACTCCGCTCAGTTCTTCGTTGCTCAATACTGATGCAAAAAAGGAAGCAAATGCATCCCGTCATCCTTTGAAGCGTATTGGCAACCCCGCTGACATTGCCAATATGGCAAATTTTTTATTGTCGGAAGAAGCTTCCTGGATAACAGGGCAAATTCTGGCAGTAGATGGGGGCATGTCTTCCATAAAATAATAAATACAAATAGTTGTAATCAATTTTCTGTCCCTTTCCAGGTGGCTGGCAAAAAAAATTTTTTTTGAACGAGCGGATACAGATTATGGATTTTTGTTTAGCAATAAATCATTCCCTGGATTAAAAATACAACAAAATACAGCAGCAACTATTTTACAGAACTTATCATGCCTGGGTTTGTTATTGATTGAAACAGAAAAAATGAAATTTCCCACATCGTACAGAGAAATATTGGAGAAGATTGAATCTATCAATCCCATTGGCTATGAAAATACCCGAAACCATATTAACGGAGCAGTTACTTACCTGTCGCCGTATATTTCAAGAGGTGTAATTTCTACAAAGCAGGTAGTGGAGATACTACTTGAAAAAGGATTTACAACCGGACAGGCAGAA
>JANMLJ010000383.1:0-2695 GCA_031372465.1 Chitinophagaceae bacterium
TGGCGTTAAATGTTTTTGAACAGTAGGCCATAACGCAATTTGCGCTGCATCACTTAGCAGGTAACAAATTATGGTACCTCTTTGTAATGCTTCTTCTATTTCAAACAGGGTCTCACCAGGAACAAAACCATCGCGTATCGCTTTATCCCATGTTTTGGAATCTTTTCGCTGACCTACGATTACGTTGATACCATTGTCCCTTTGATTCAAAGCCTGGCCGGGGCCCTGCACACCGTAACCAATTACAGCTACTGTTTCATCTTTTAAAACCTGCTGAGCTTTGCTCAAGGGGAATTCTTCTCTTGTTACAACGTTTTCTTCAACGCCGCCGAAATGTAGTTTTGCCATGATTATCTGTTTTATGTTTGTTTTAAAATTAATTTAATTATTACATAGAAAATACTTCATCCTTTTTATCCAGGAATTCATTCTCTAATGCTTCTTCACCTGGTTCTTTCTTTTCAAATTCTTTTAGTCTTTCATGGAAACCGGTGCTGCCTTTAATAATAGCCACTCTTGCGCTACGTACAAATTCAATCAGCCCGTATGGCTCCAGTGCTTTGATAAGGTTATCTGTTTCTTCCCGGTGACCTGTCGTTTCAAATACCGTAAAATCTTTTCTGATGGCAACTGCTCTTGCACCGTATTCCCGTAATAACCTTTCTACTTTTACTTTTTCTGCAATAGCATCTGTACTTACTTTATATAATGCCAGTTCCTGCCATACAATTTCTTCTTCTGTATTGTAATAGGCTTTTAATACTTCTACCTGCTTTTCAATCTGACGGCATAGTTTGCTCACTACTTCTTCCGTCTCTTCGATCACAATGGTAAAACGATGTACACTATCTACTTCTGTAGGGGATGTATTAAGACTTTCAATATTAATTTTTCTTCTTGAAAAAATAATAGCGATACGGTTCAACAGGCCAACCTGGTTTTCTGTATAAACAGTAATGGTGAATTCTTGTTTACCCACTAATCCGCTAATTGGCGGAGAGTGTTTCAGCGTATTATTATTATCCGTCATTATAGTAAGGTTTTAAATCAGTTATTCTTTATAAAACTATTTATTCATCGGTTAGCCGTTAAACTTAATTCCCCTTCAGAAAATATCGGCTACACTTCATCTTTGCTTAATACCACTTCGGCCACACCTTTACCCTGCGGCACCATCGGGAACACATTGTTTTCTTTTCCTACCATTACTTCTAATAAGTAAGAACCTTTATGATTGAGCATCTCCGTTAATGCCATTTTCAGATCTTTTCTATCAGTAACTGATCTGCCTTCAATGCGATATGCTTTGGCAACCTGTACAAAGTCGGGGCTGGTGATATCGGTAAAAGAGTATCTTTTTTCATGAAACAACTCCTGCCATTGCCGCACCATTCCTAAAAATTGATTATTCAGGATTAAAATTTTTATATCCACATTAAACTGCATCACTGTTCCCAATTCCTGCAAGGTCATTTGAAAACCACCATCTCCGATTACTGCCACTACTGTACGTTTGGGGTCTCCAAACTTAGCACCAATAGCGGCGGGTAAGGCAAATCCCATTGTGCCTAAACCACCACTGGTAACATTACTTTTAGTCTGGTTATATTTTGCATAACGACAGGCCACCATCTGGTGCTGACCAACATCCGTAACAATGATCGCATCACCATTCGTTAATTCATTTACCAGCTTAATTACTTCACCCATTGTAAGTACATCCGTTGTTGGGTCAAGCTCTTCTTTGATTACTTTTTCCTGTTCTTTCTCTTTACAATCAGCAAATTTTTGCAACCATTGGGGATACACTTTTTGTTCTGTCAATGCGGTTAACATCGGTAATGTCTCTTTACAATCGCCCCAAACCGGTACAGTTGTTTTTACGTTTTTATCAATCTCAGCAGGGTCGATATCGAGATGAATAACTTTTGCCTGTTTAGCATATTTATCCAATCTTCCGGTAACCCTGTCATCGAAACGCATACCAACAGCAATCAATACATCACACTCATTGGTTAATAAATTAGGGCCATAATTTCCATGCATACCCAGCATGCCAACAGCCAAAGGATGCTCAGTTGGTATTGCACTCATTCCCATGATAGTCCATGCAGCAGGAATACCGGCTTTTTCAATAAAGGCTTTAAATTCTTTTTCTGCTTTACCAAGAATTACTCCTTGTCCAAAAATTACAAATGGTCTTTCTGCTTCATTGATCAACTTTGCTGCAGCTTCCACGTATTCCTTTCGAACAATAGGGGCGGGGCGGTAGCTTCTTATATGCGTACATTTTGTGTAACCTTCGTAATCAAATTTCTGTAACTGTGCATTTTTTGTAATGTCAATCAACACGGGGCCGGGTCTTCCGCTTTTTGCGATATAAAATGCTTTTGCTACTACAGCAGGTATTTCTGTTGCATCCGTAACCTGGTAATTCCATTTAGTAACAGGAGTAGTAATATTTATTACATCTGTTTCCTGGAAAGCATCTGTGCCTAATAAATGCGCAAATACCTGGCCGGTGATACAAACCAACGGAGTAGAATCAATCATGGCATCTGCCAAACCTGTAACCAGGTTAGTAGCACCCGGCCCGCTGGTAGCAAACACTACACCCACATCTCCACTTGTTCTCGCATAGCCTTGTCCGGCATGTATGCCACCTTGCTCATGACGAACCAAAATATGCTTCAAC
>JANMLJ010000402.1:0-1645 GCA_031372465.1 Chitinophagaceae bacterium
TCTATATCGCTTTGGCCACCACTTTATCTTTTACTGAAGTGGTACAAAGTGTCAGTTTCATGGCTATGTTTGGAGCCGGCACATTGCCTGCTATGATGTTGGTTGGCTATGCAGGTCAGCTGATAAAACCCAATTGGAGAATTTCATTACAAAAACTTGTACCCGTATTTATTTCATTAATGGGGGTATTGCTGATATTGAGAGGGATGAACCTCGGCATTCCTTTTATCAGTCCGGATCTGCCATTCTCTCCAGGTGATGCCGTTGTTTGTCACCCTTAAATAAAGTTTGGTGATTTATATCAGCCACCTGCATGACCAATCTCAACAAGAACCCCTTTAATCAACATTACTTTTACCGCAAGAATATGCACATAAATGCTCATGTAAATGAGCAATTGTTGGTTTTTGTTTCAATGCCGACCCCCGGTTCCCCGGGGGTTTTTTTGTACCCCCATCCCCTAAAGGGGTGTAAGCCCCCATCCCCTAAAGGGGTGTAACAGTCCTCTATATTGAAGAGACACTAACTATATTTGTAATTCAACAAATTCCCCGCTACTTCGCGGAATGGAGATGCACATTGATATTCTTACAGTTTTACCAGAATTATTGGAAAGTCCTTTTCAGCATAGCATGATGAAAAGAGCGCAGGAAAAAGGTTTGCTTACTATACAGGTACACCAGCTCCGTAAATGGGGGGTGAATGAATATGGGATGGTAGATGATTATCAATTTGGTGGTGGCGCAGGAATGTTAATGATGTGTGAGCCGTTAGCTAAAGCTATTGACGAGCTATCAGTTAATAAAAAATTTGATGAGGTGATTTTTCTTACACCTGACGGAGAATTATTTAATCAGAAAATGGCCAACAGTTTATCGTTGAAAGAAAACCTGTTACTTATCTGTGGTCACTACAAAGGGATTGATGAAAGGATACGCGAACATTTTGTAACCAAAGAAATTTCGATTGGTGACTATGTACTTAGTGGCGGCGAATTACCTGCTGCTATTTTAGTAGATGCAATCGGGCGTTTATTACCCGGTGTATTGAATGATGAAACATCTGCACTCTTCGATTCTTTTCAGGATAATTTATTAGCTCCGCCTGTTTATACAAGACCCGAAGATTTTCGTGGATGGAAAGTACCGGAGGTTTTGATGGGTGGCAATCATAAGTTGATTGAAGAATGGCGGCATGAGCAATCAATAAAACGCACCAAAGAAAGAAGACCGGATTTGTTGAAAGATGGCGATTAAATTGTCAATCACCCGGAATTTTTACCTTTCATCCTGCTAAAATATAAAATTGCAGCCTGTTTTAACGGCAAGTCATATTTTTTTATCATCTTGTACAGCAATAAAACTAACCTCACCAAAAACTAATGAAGTTCTGTCCATTATTAGTACTGCTATTAAGTTTTGCCACTTGTCTGCAGGCACAGGATTTTGATGTTTCCAAATACAGGGAGCAGTACCAGTTATCCATCAAAAAAATTGGGCAGCCCATCAAACTAGATGGTGAACTGGATGAAAAAGACTGGCAATTAGCACCATCCACAACTGATTTCTGGCTCAAATTTCCAACAGATGATAGTAAGGCAAAACATAAGACAGTTTTCAAAGTATTGTATGATGACAAATTTATT
>JANMLJ010000418.1:0-1940 GCA_031372465.1 Chitinophagaceae bacterium
GTTTCTTTTTACTTCCGCACAGAAGTGCATTTGGTCAGTGAAGAAGGGTTGAATGCCTATGGGGCAGCTACCTGGGGACAATTTTTTATTTTCCAGGGATTCAACCAGCATTGTGGCTGGATGCATACCTCATCAATGGCCGATGCAGCAGATCTGTATGATGAAAAGATAATTCAAAAGGACAAAGATTTTTTTTATGAATATAATGGAGAACTAAAGCCTGTTTCAGCAAAAAAAATTTTCCTCCCGCATAAAAAAAATGGTAAGATTTTACCAGATTCTATTAGTATTTATTACACACATCATGGCCCTGTAATGGGCAGCAGGAATGGCAAATGGTTAAGTTTAAATGCACAAAACCGTACCATGAATGGATTGATCCAATCATGGCAGCGAATGAAGACGACAAATCTTCAGGAGTTTAAAAATACATTGCAACTAAAGGCCAATACGTCTACCAATACGATGTATGCTGACGATAAAGGAAATATAGCCTATTGGCATGGAAATTTTATTCCAAAGCGGGATATTGCATTTAACTGGAATTTGCCTGTAGATGGAACTATATCCGCAACGGAATGGAAGGGTATTCATGAACCGGATGAAATGGTGCATGCAGAAAATCCCTCACAAGGCTGGATTCAAAACTGCAATTCCAGTCCATTTAGCATGTCAGGATTTATTACAATCAATAAAAACCGCTATCCGGCTTATATGGCTCCTGAAGGAGAAAATTTCAGGTCACTAAGAGCAATAAGCGAAATTGAAAAGGAGAAAAATTTTACGATTGAAAAACTCATCGCTATTGGTTATGATCATTACCTTACCATTTTCGATAGTTTACTACCTCCATTATTCAATGCCTATGACGCATTGCCCGTTGCGGATCCTTTTCATACCAGGTTAAAGGAGGCGGTAACAGTGCTCCGCTCCTGGGATAAAAAATCTTCTGTTTTATCTATTGCTGCTACCATAGCCATTTTTTGGGCCTCGCAACTTCTTTCTTCTGATCAGTCAATCTCAGATAGAGAAGTATATAACCAGATAAAGCAGATCCAATCAGTAGTTAAAAACACATCACCCACTCAAAAACTGGAAGTATTGGATAATGTGCTTTCAGGACTTCAACGAATGTATGGCTCGTGGAAAATTCCCTGGGGCCAGGTCAACAGGTATCAACGTACAGGCGGGGCAATTTATCCAACCTTTGATGACGATGACGAAAGCCTTGCTGTGGGTATGGCCCCCGCTTTTTTTGGTTCACTTCCGGCATTTGAAACGATTTGGCAGGATACGAAAAAGCAATATGGTGTAGCTGGCAACAGTTTTACTGCTGTTGTAGAATTTGGTGAAAAGATAAAAGCCAGATCAGTTGTGTCAGGCGGCCAATCTTTTGATCCCCGTTCCAGGCATTTTAAGGACCAGTCGCAGCTATTCATTGATGGTAAATTTAAAGAGGTATTTTTTTATAAAGCAGAGGTAGAGAAAAATGCAGAGAGAAGGTATCATCCCGGTGAGTAATTGAGCTACTGATCAGATTTCGAGTTTAAGGAGTACGCAGGGTACAGAAAAAAATGATGATAAAAGGTAGTTGTAGAATGCTGATGATAGAACTGAGCGGGTGCATTTCAAATTGTCGTATACTAAGACCCACCCCTTGACAAATTTTAATATACAAAATGTCATCGCCCCTCCCGGGAGGGGAAGTAATACCCTGAACTTTTAAAACGTAAATAAAAAATTGTTTGCGACATCCGATCCTTCGATACCTCAGGACTATCGGATTTGAAATGCACCCAACTGAACCAACATCAATAATGATATGAATAAAAAATCTATCTTTAAAAAAATTCATCATGACAAAGCATATAGTACTTATTGCTTCATTATTTGCATTTTCATTATCCTCTTTCAACGTTCATGGCCAGTCAACATATAAC
>JANMLJ010000447.1:0-4465 GCA_031372465.1 Chitinophagaceae bacterium
TGTAAAATCAATACTTAGAATCCATCTTCTACTGCATCTACTGCATAACTGCAGATGCGGTCAATCCCGGTTTTTAAAGAACCAGGTTTGCCATCTGCTATGAAATAACATTGAATTGTTTTTGATTGAAAAAGTCCTGTATCAACACTTCTTATTTTTTCTAATTCATAATTACTTAGTACCGGATGTTTCAAGGCTACACTATGACAGGTCAGTGGATCCTCTACTAATAAATTGCCATTATTGCCGGCAAACGTTGCCAGCGACATGACCAGTCTTTCCCGAATCGGATCAATAGGTGGATTGGTGACCTGAGCAAATAGTTGTTTAAAATAACTGGTGATATGCTGCGGCTGATCGCTTAATACAGCCAATGGAATATCAGTGCCCATTGAACCAATGGGTTCTTTTCCATCCAATGCCATTGGTGCTATTATTGTTTCCAGGTCTTCTGTAGAATACCCAAATGCTTTCTGGTATTTAAAGACCTGTTCATGTTCCAGGTGAGAGAACATTACCCTGGGTTCTGGTAATTCTTCCAGGCGTATCTTATATTTATTCAGCCATTCACCATAAGGTTTTTGCGAACAGATTTCTTTTTTTAATGCTGCATCGCTGACTATTTTACCTTTCTCCATATCCACTACAAACATCTTACCCGGCTGCAATCTTCCTTTTTCAATAATACAGGCAGGGTCAACAGGGAGTACACCTGTCTCTGATGCCATGATAACACGATCATCATTGGTAACACAATATCTTGAGGGACGAAGACCGTTTCTGTCGAGTGTGGCACCAATTATTTTTCCATCAGTAAATGAAATAGAGGCAGGTCCATCCCATGGTTCCATGAAGGAAGAATGGAATTCATAAAAAGCTTTTTTCACCGGGTCCATTTCTTCATGTCCATCCCATGCTTCCGGAATCAGCATCATCATAACATGCGGTAATGAACGTCCGGTTAGTGTCAATAATTCAATAATATTATCGAGGCAGGCAGAATCACTTTGTCCTTCTGTAACAATTGGAAGAAGCATCTCCATTTCTTCTTTGGTGAAGTAAGGTGATGTAAATCCTTTTTCACTTGTCTTTAGCCAGTTCAAATTTCCCTGCAGCGTATTTATTTCACCATTGTGTGCAATGTAACGGAAAGGTTGAGCCAGTTTCCACGAAGGAAATGTATTGGTGGCAAATCTTGAATGGACTAAACCAAAAGCACTCACCACTCTTTTATTACTGAGATCCGGAAAGTAAGAACGTACCTGTAAACTGGTAAGTTGCCCTTTGTACACAACAACTTTATGCGAAAGCGAAGCAACATAAAAACCTATCGTATCTTTTCTAACGGTACTGTTTATCGTATGTGCTGCATGGTTACGAAGGATAAAAAGTTTTCGTTCAAAATCATCCGGGTTGGACATATGATCGGGACAGGCAATAAAAACCTGTTCCATTTCAGGCTCTACACTTAGGGCTGTTGGTCCGATATCATGGGTGTTTACCGGGACTTTTCTATAAGCTAAAATCTCTAACCCTAATTTTTCTGCGGCCCTGTTAAAAATTTCACGGCATTCTTCCCTCAGCCTGATTTCTTTCGGAAAAAAAATAACGCCAACACCATATTTGCCAAAAGAGGGGAGATGGACACCCAGTTTTAAGCATTCGTCAAAGAAAAATTCATGAGGAGTTTGAATCATAATGCCCGCACCATCACCAGTATTATTTTCACAACCACAGGCACCACGGTGTTCCATATTTTCCAGCACTGTCAGTGCATCAGAAATATGCTGATGAGATTTATGCCCTTTAATATTGGCTACAAAACCAATACCACATGAGTCATGTTCGAAAGATGGGTTATATAATCCCTGGTTGCCCGCCATTAGGTAAAATATTAGGTTTTATGAATACAGTCGTTATCTGTTTCAACAGCAAGCAATCCGACTGAAGTTACAAAAAATAGTTCAAAATGGGTATGGATTTCAGGGTGATTTATCCACAAATTCAGTAGACTAATTAGTTCAGATTAAATATCCAAACAACTGATCGTTCTTATTTATTTCAGAAAAGCCGATATTAAAATCGTGCATGTTTTTTAAGAGCAGATCATAATCTTCGCGGCTTTGTAATTCTACCCCAACCAAAGCTGGTCCATTTTCTTTATTTGTCTTTTGCATGTATTCAAAACGGGTGATATCATCGGTTGGGCCCAGCACATTATTTACAAACTCTTTTAAAGCACCTGGCCGTTGTGCAAAGCTGATCAGGAAATAATGTTTCAGTCCTTCATACTGCAGACTTCTTTCTTTGATCTCCTGCATCCGTTCAATGTCATTATTACTACCGCTGACTATACAGACTATATTTTTCCCTTTTATTACATCTGCATAATCATCCAGTGCAGCTATTGACATTGCTCCGGCAGGTTCTACTACAATGGCATCTTCATTGTATAATTTTAATATGGTTGAACAAATTTTTCCTTCTGCTACCAGGTGCATATCATCCAGTACTTCTTTACAAATAGTGAAAGTAATATCGCCTACCCGTTTTACAGAAGCCCCATCTACAAAGCGTTCGATATTTTCTACTGTTACAGGGTGGCCTGCTTTTAATGCTTCCGACATGGAAGGTGCCCCCTCAGGTTCAAGACCTATGATTTTTGTTTTTGGCGAAAATGTTTTGAAATAGGAACCAACACCGGCGCTTAACCCACCGCCACCCACGGGTACAAACAGATAATCAATACCATCTCCTTCGCCAACTTCCTGTGAGGGAAGCGCCCCGTATTGTTCAAGAATTTCTACACCAACTGTTCCCTGCCCTTCAATAATTTTGTAATCATCAAACGGAGGTATAAATGTCATCCCATTTTCTTCAGTGTATTTTTTAGCTGCTACTGCACAATCATCAAAAGTATCACCCACCAGTTTTATTGTTATATTATTTTCTCCAAACATCCTGGTCTGATTTACTTTTTGTTTGGGTGTGATGATGGGCATAAAGACAATGCCATTTACCTGTAATTTTTTACAACAATAGGCAAATCCCTGCGCATGATTACCGGCACTGGCACATACCACTCCTTTCTTCAATTGTTCTGCAGACAGGGAGATCATCATATTATAGGCGCCACGTAGTTTGTATGAACGAACTACCTGCAGGTCTTCTCTTTTCAAAAAAATCTGGCACTGGTATTTTTTGGAAAGATGATGATTGAAAGTAAGTGGTGTTCTCTTTACTATTTTCTTCAGCCGTTGTGCAGCATCATGAAAGGATAGTTTATAGCCTGTATCTTTTGTTGTACTCATGCTTATTTTTGTTAAACTCCGTTCGTGTTATCCGCAGGAATTTGTTCTGATATCCATCAGGCATTTTCTGGTTTCTCCACCATTTTTTTTAATAGGTCGTTTGCTTTGGTATCTTTTTGAATTTCAGGTGTTGCCACTTTCTGATTTTCAGGACGCAGGCTTCTTACTGTTTTTCCTGATTGCCACAGTTCGCTATCCCTTAATTCTTTTAATTCTTCTTCTAATTTTTCACGGTAATCAGGTTTACTGTTACTTTCTATTGAACGTTGAGATTCTTTGCCATCTGCAACACTTTCATATAATTCTTTGAATACAGGTGCCGTTGCATCACGGAATTTTTTCCACCAGTCCAATGCACCACGTTGCGCAGTAGTAGAACAATTTGCATACATCCAGTCCATCCCATTTTCTGCTACCAAGGGCATCAGTGATTGTGTTAACTCTTCAACTGTTTCATTAAAAGCTTCAGAAGGGGAGTGGCCTTTGGAACGAAGCACGTCATATTGTGCAGCAAATATTCCCTGGATTGCACCCATTAATGTTCCTCTTTCTCCTGTAAGGTCGCTATATACTTCTTTCCTGAAATCTGTTTCAAACAAATAACCACTACCAACCGCAATACCCAATGCAGCAACTCTTTCAAATGCTTTGCCAGTAGCATCCTGGTAGATAGCATAGGAACTATTCAATCCACGACCTTGTAAAAACATTCTTCTCAAAGAAGTTCCGCTTCCTTTTGGTGCTACTAAAAACACATCTACATCTTTTGGAGGCACAATACCTGTTTGTTCATTGAAGGTGATACCAAAGCCATGGGAAAAATATAAAGCTTTACCCGGTGTTAAATGTTTTTGAACAGTAGGCCATAAGGCAATTTGTGCAGCATCGCTTAAGAGGTAACAAATGATTGTTCCTCTCTCTAATGCTTCTTCTATTTCAAACAGTGTCTCACCCGGAACAAAACCATCGCGTATCGCTTTATCCCATGTTTTGGAATCTTTTCGCTGACCTACGATTACGTTGATGCCATTGTCTCTTTGGTTCAGTGCCTGGCCGGGGCCCTGCACACCGTAACCAATTACAGCTACTGTTTCATCTTTTAAAACCTGCTGAGCTTTGCTCAATGGAAATTCTTCTCTTGTTACAACGTTTTC
>JANMLJ010000460.1:0-4106 GCA_031372465.1 Chitinophagaceae bacterium
ATAGCAGGCCGCGTGCTGGAAGTAATCAGTAAGAAAAAATTTGACGTGCTGATAAAAACAAAACTATTTACACCACTGGGAATGAATAAAACAACATTTGCCGATCTTACAGGAGGACCGGTAAACCCATCTGGCGGAGCAAAATCTACCGCAGAAGATTATATGAAATTTCTGGTCATGTTGTTGAATAAAGGGAAATATAATGGCGTGCAGGTAATCACAGAGAATGGAGTAAACCAGCTGTTGCAGGTGCAGAACAAAACAGAACAGATAAAATTCGCACCAAAAGCGGCTGCCGGATTTACGTATGCGCTTGGCAGTTGGGCAATCGAGCAAAAAAATAATAAAGCTACAACGCTGGCATGCCCGGGATTATTTGGCACCTGGCCAATGATCAATATTTGCCGGGGATATGCGTATATTGTATTTGTTAAAAAAATCCTTAGTGAAGAAAAGGCAGAAACACATCTTGAGATTAAAAAAATAATCGATAAACAAATCGCCAGTTCCTGTAAATAGTTTTCCTATGTACGAACATCGCAAACAACCACTGGCTTCAAAAGCTACTTTTTACCAACGGGTATTAAAAAACATTATCATTGCCTTTATGATTTTGGCTGTTTGCCTTGTCATAGGTATTGCCGGTTATCATTTTTTAGCTGAGGCATCATGGATAGATGCGCTCCATAATGCCTCCATGATACTAAGTGGTATGGGGCCGGTTATAGAAATTCAAACAACGGCTGGTAAACTATTTTCTTCAGCCTATGCTCTTTTCAGCGGAGTCGTCTTTATTACCAACGTTGGCGTTATTCTTGCTCCGGCTGTGCACAGGATCTTTCACCGGCTACACCTGAATGAAGAATAAACAAAAAATAATACCAGCTACAGAGAATTGAACTTACTGCTTTCTATCTTTAGAAAGTCAATCGCTTATTTTGAAACAAATACAGAACAATACAATTTTTATTAAAAAAACAGCTAACCGGCTGGGCTTTGATTATTGTGGTATTGCAAAGGCAGTTCGACTTGAAGAAGATGCATTCCGCCTGGAGAAATGGCTACAAAAAGGAATGCAGGGAAGTATGCAGTACATGGAAAAATATTTTGATCAGCGTATTGATCCCGCAAAACTGGTGCCCGGAGCTAAATCTGTTATTACATTATTAAAAAATTATTATCCTGCACAACAACAACAAGACAACGCCCCAAAAATTTCAAAATATGCATTTGGAAAAGACTATCATGAAGTAATAAAAGAGCAATTAAATAATCTGCTTGAATCAATTAGGGAGCATATTGGTGAAATTAATGGCCGGGGTTTTGTAGACAGTGCTCCGGTATTGGAAAGAACCTGGGCACAACGAAGCGGTCTGGGTTGGGTAGGAAAAAATGGTAACCTGATTACAAAGCAAAGCGGTTCATTTTATTTTATTGCTACCTTAATAACAGATCTGGAGTTACACTATGATGATCTCTTTGTAAAAGATTTTTGCGGCACTTGCACCAAATGTATTGATGCCTGCCCAACCGATGCCATTTTACCCGATAAAGTGGTTGATGGAAGTAAATGCATTTCTTATTTCACCATTGAATTAAAAGAAATGCTGATACCCGGTGAAATGAAAGGAAAGTTTGACAACTGGATGTTTGGTTGTGATACCTGCCAGGATGTTTGCCCCTGGAACCGTTTTAGTCATCCCAATAAAGAAATCAGCTTTACGCCTCTTCCTGAAATTTTAAACTTTTCTACCAAAGAATGGGAGATGATGACAGAAGATGGTTTCCGGAAAATTTTCAACAACTCTCCGTTAAGACGTTCTAAATTCAAGGGCATTCAGCGAAACCTGAAGTTTATACAATAGGATTAAACATCCAGCCAACTTTTAATGATATTCTTAGTAAGCAATAATCGACTCATTCTTTATCCATTACAAACTAAGAACAATGTATTGGTATAAAGCCCATAGAACAGCCGCTGAATTATGCTTTTCCCATCAGATAATTATTTAGCATTTGATGTTAGAAAATAAATTTTGATACTACTAACTCCAAACGCTGCAAATATTACCTTTTCACTCAATTTGATTTATGTAGTTCATATTCAAAATAGCCTGTCAACAATCACTATTAATCGGTGAAATGGATAATCATTTGATTTGAGATTCTAATTCAGAAATCGATATCTTTTTTAATGAAGAGCAGGCTTTTTGTAAAGGCAGTCCAAACCATCTTAGCGTCGGGATATTTATAATACTTAGTAAAAAGTTTCTGTGTTTCCGGCATATTTTTTCCAAATGAATAATAAAACACGGCCAGGTTCATAGCTACTTCCTTGCGGAAACCTTCATCCATTGCCAGTTGATCATCCAATTTGCCAAAAGGCAGTTCACTCAATTTTCCAAGGTTGTCATTAATGGTGTTACGGAGTTTCTTATCACCGGGAATTACCGACATTTTGCCCTTATTATATTGTAATAAAATACTGCGTAATGGTATTGGGGCTTTATCCGTGGTATCCGTAAAACCACAGGCATAGCAGGTAAAGAAATAGCCAAATGACTCATCAAAACTAAACGCAAATTTTCTTTGCTTAGTAATTACCGTATGTCCACCTGCCATTTTTACAACATACTGGTATTTATTGGGAGCAATATTTTTATAAATGTAAATCTCATCGCAGCAATGAGCTCCTCCGGTAAAGTTGGAAATCACCAATTCCTTTTTGTTATCATTGTCAAGATCAGCAAACGTGTAATCAACCAATTCATTGAATACAGAACCGCCGACCCATTTTCCTGAATTGAGATCAATGGATTTCAACAAATTTATTAATGTCATGGCTTTCCCGGTCTTCGTTATTATTACAATTTTACCAGGATCGGGTGCTTTTTCTCCATTTTGAAAAAAAATAGTGGTGGGGTCTGTATTCAGTTCTACAACACTATCACGTTGATATAAAACCGAATCCGTTTCTTGAGCTTGTACTATTAAACTGGTGATAGCTGACAACATCAATAAAAGTAATCCCCGTTTTTCTTTCATTCCCGAATATATTAAACATATAAAATTACAGACTGATAACATAGCAAACAAAACAGGATAAAAAAAATTTCCAATCAATAAGAGAATCAATAGGATTGAGAAAGCAAAAATCTTTTCCCATAAGTAATACCAATTATAGTTTTTAAATATGCCCAATTTTTGAACCACAATAGACACATAAAACACATAAGAAAAACACATAGAAGTCTCTATGTGTCAACCTATTGTTTCCTGTATTCCTATGTGGTAAAAGCAAAATGATTCTTTAATTTTAATATACTAATTAAGAAGTATAAAAAGTATAAAACCCGGTACTTGATAATTATACAGGCTAACAAAGTGCAACTACCCGAAAATAAGTCTGACGTTTCTACATGAAACAACCTGCAATAATTATCGCAGGCTGTTTCATAAAGTTTTATCTGTTCAATATGAACTTTAATCCTTTGACTTTACCGAAATGGCAACTTGTGTCTCTGCCCATTCAATGATCATATTTTTCTGCTTCTCAAAACGGATCGTTAATTGTTCCATGGTGTTTTCCAATTTTTTTACAGGAACAGTTACTTCTGCCACATTCTTATCCTTGTTTTTTTCATAACTAAATGCTCCCCATTGGCCCAAAACAGAATTGAGTATGATCTTCCATTCATTTTCATTGAGCAGTGCACACATGGTATAAGTTCCGGCAGGTACATCTGTATCTCCAAATTTTGTGGTCTTGGTAAAGCTTATCGTAGTAGCCGCATCAGCACCCATACGCCATACTTGACCATATTTTAGCAATTCTCCGAAAACAACTCTTCCTTTCTTATAAGGACGACCGTAGGTAACGGTTACATCACCTGTACTAACTGTATCGTGTGGGCTTTTGCCTTGTCCAAAACTGCTGATTGTAAAAAGAACCGCCACCATTAATAATACTTTTTTCATGTGTTATATTTTGGGTTAAAAATAGGTTGTTTGGGAGAAATAGCCCTACCGTTCAACCTGTTTTTTGGTAATTGTTATTGGTTGAAAGGAAAAGGAAATAACAGGCTGTCTTTTGTACTTATTTTACT
>JANMLJ010000489.1:0-2385 GCA_031372465.1 Chitinophagaceae bacterium
AGCCTTAACACTGGCCAGGCGGATAGGATTTGAAAAAGGGGAAGCAGTGAGTTTGAACAGGATCGGTAATGCGTATGATATTTTAGGGAATTATCCCGGAGCAATGGCAGCCTTTTTACAGGCACTGGCACTCAATGAAAAGATCAACAATCCTGATGGCATAAGGAGAAACTATAATAATATTGGCCTTTCCTATTTTCGACAGGAAGATTACCGCCAGGCTTTATTCTATTATTATCAAGCGAAAGATTTAGCAGAAAAACACTATTTAAACGCAACAGATTCAGCAGAAAAATACGAAAACAAAAAAGGTCTATGTGTTACTCTCAATAACATTGGAGAAACTTATTATCGTTTAAAAATTTATGACTCAGCAAAGATTTATACTGAACAATCAAGTGCTGTAGCCGAACAAATCAATTATCCCAGAATATTAGGTGGTACATTAACTGTTCTTGGGCATATTCATTCTGAAAAAGGGCAAAACACCCTTGCATTGGAATATTTCCGTTTAAGTATTCCCTATTTGGAAAAAGCAGAAAACTATGTACGACTTAGTGAGGCATTTATGGGAATAGCCAAAGTGTTTGAAAAGGATAAGCTAAGTGATTCAGTTCTTTTTTATGCAAAATGGTCGTTGCTGAAAGCTAAAGAAACTGGATTTACCCGGCAGGTCCGGGATGCAGGTAGATTCTTAACTTCCTATTACAGGACTATAAAAAATCCCGATAGTGCATTCTTTTACCTTGATATAACCAAAATAGCTAACGATTCTTTGTTTAGCCTTGAAAAAAGCAGGCAGCTACAAAGTCTGGCCTTCGATGAAAAACTAAGGCAAGTTGACATTGCAGCAGCTGAATTAAAGGATATGAAAAAAAGAAACCACAATCTACAATATGCCGCCATCGCATTGGGTTTACTGACATTTATTATCCTGTTTCTCCTACTAAGTCACTCAGTTATTGCGAATCAAAAGCTGATCAGGTTTCTTGGGGTTATCGCTTTATTGATTGTTTTTGAATTCATCAACCTCTTCATTCATCCTTACCTCTCCCATGCCACCAATGATTTGCCGTTGATCATGTTGCTGGTAATGGTTTGTATTGCTGCGCTGCTTGTTCCTCTGCATCATCGCTTGGAAAAATGGATATCACATAGATTGGTGGAGAAGAATAAAAAGATAAGGCTGGAGGCGGCAAAGAAAACTATTGCAAAACTGGAGCCCGCCTCCGCCAAGGCTTTTGCGGACAAGGGAGAACAAACTAATTAACTGCTTATGAAAAAAATAATTTTACTCTTTCTGCTGAGTTTTAGTATAATTTCTACCCATGCCCAAAACAGGGCAAAAGACAGCCTGAAATTATTATTGCAAAATGAAAAAACAGATACTGGCCGTGTTCTACGTCTGGCTGATTTGAGTTTTGAATATTTGGAATCAAAACCTGATACGACAATGGTACTGGCATTGGAAGCCTTATCGCTTGCCCGTAAGATTGGTTTTGAAAAAGGAGAAGCAGCAAGTTTGAACAGGGTTGGTAATGCTTACCGGGCATTCGGAAATAATTATCCAAAAGCAATGGAAATTTATTTACAGGCACTAAAACTAAATGAAAAAATAAATAATACTGATGGCATCCAGAGAAATTATACAAATATTGGAGTGATATTTAACTTACAGGGGGACTACCGGCAAGCCCTGGAATATTTTTTAAAAGCTAAAGAGTTAGCTGAAAATAATAATAAAAGATCCTTTTCTATTATTGTTGGAAACATTGGTGAAAGTTATTCTAATTTAAAAATTTATGATTCTGCAAGAATTTATTTTCAACAATCACTTGACATAGCAACTGAAGTTAATTATACCAGGGTAATGGGCTCATCATTAACTGATCTTGGGAAAGTGTATTTTGAAACCGGACAAAATACCCTGGCCCTCGAATTTTACCGTTTAAGTATTCCTTATTTAAAGAAGGCAGATCATTATCATGGTTTAAGTGAAAACTATTTGGGTTTGGCCAGGGTGTTTGAGAAGAATATGCAAAAAGATTCTGCACTTTATTATGCAAAACAATCTTTACTATTTGCCAATAAAGTCGGGGTAACTATACAAGTCCGGGATGCAGGCAGGTTTTTATCCGCTTACTACAGAAATATGCGAATTCAGGATAGTGCCTATTTTTACCAGGATATTACCAAAGCTGCCAACGATTCATTATTCAGTCAACAAAAAAGCAGGCAATTCCAAACCCTAGCCTTTGATGAAAAACTAAGGCAGTCGGAAATTGAAGCAGAAGAATTGAAGGATAGAAAAAAAAGAAACCACAATCTCCAATATGCCACCATTGCATTGGGGTTACTGACATTTATTATCCTGTTTCTTTTACT
>JANMLJ010000495.1:0-7921 GCA_031372465.1 Chitinophagaceae bacterium
GAGTTTAATACAGAGTTGCACAGAGAATTGCTCAGTGTTGCTCTTTATCTTCGTATCTCTGTTTTGTTGTGTTTAGATTCCCATTAATTCTTCTACGTATCCCTTCTTTTAAAAGTGCTACATTGAAATTTATGAGTAAGCCTAGTTTTTTGCCTGACAATTTAAGATAAGTAACTAATTGTGCTTCATGCACGGGTAATAAAATTTCTACGGATTTTAATTCAAGAATTATTTCATCTTCCACTAACAGATCAAGAACAAAATCTTTTTCAAGCTGAACTCCTTTGAATACTACCGGAAGGATAACCTGATTTCTGACAAAAAAGCCCATCATCTATCATAAGTTTTTTTAAGCAAACTTCATAAACCGATTCCATTAAGCCCGGCCCCAATTCCTTATGAACTTCAATAGCACATTTAATAATTCGATTAGTAATAGAATTATACCAGTTTTCATCTTTTATCATGATCTCTGTATTTATCTCTGTGTAACTCTTCTCCTCTGTAACTCTGTGTTGAAAAATCATCATTGGTCTGCCCATGCAATAGAAGCCCTCACTGCCCGCTGCCACCCATTCACTAATTCATTTCTTGCAGTATCATCCATCTCCGGAGAAAATGAAATATCTACCTGCCATTGTTCCTGAATGTCATCCAGGTTTTTCCAATAACCAACTGCTAACCCGGCAAGATAGGCAGCACCCAACGCTGTGGTTTCGGTGATTTTTGGTCGTACAACTTTTGTATTTAAAATATCACTTTGAAATTGCATCAGTTGGTTGTTTACTGTCGCTCCACCATCAACTCTAAGTTCTTTTATATGAATACCGGAATCTGCTTCCATGGCTTTTAAAACATCATAGGTTTGATAGGCAATACTATCCAGGGCAGCTTTGGCAATATGTTCATTGTTACTTCCTCTTGTTAATCCGAAAATTGTCCCTCTTGCATACTGGTTCCAATGTGGCGCACCTAAACCTGCAAAAGCCGGTATAAGATATACACCACCTGTATCTTTTACCCGGGCGGCTAATTCTTCAATTTCTCCCGATGTGCGGATAATTTTTAATTCATCCCTTAACCATTGTACTACCGCACCGGCAATGAAAACACTTCCTTCGAGTGCATAGGTTGTTTTACCATCAATCTGCCACGCAATAGTAGTTAACAAATTATTTTTAGAGGTGATGGCTTTGTCACCGGTATTCATTAGCATAAAGCAACCGGTACCGTAGGTATTTTTAACCATTCCCGGATGTGTACACATTTGTCCGAATAATGCAGCCTGTTGGTCACCTGCAATACCTGCGATTGGAATCCCCTCCTTCGCTGAAGCTCCGGAGGACAATTTTGAATCAGGAATTATATTTCCGGTGACACCATAAATTCTGCTACTGGGTTTTACTTCCGGTAAAACAGCTGCAGGGATATCAAACAATTTCAGCAACTCATCATCCCATTGAAGTGTATGAATATTAAAGAGCATTGTTCTTGATGCATTGGAGACATCAGTTACATGTACTTCACCATTGGTGAGTTTCCAGGTAAGCCAGGTGTCGATGGTGCCAAAAGCTAATTCACCGTTTTGTGCTTTAGCCCTTGCTCCGGGTACATTATCCAATATCCATTTCAATTTGGTAGCAGAGAAATAAGCGTCAATGATTAAACCAGTTTTTTGTTGAATCGTACCGGCCTGATTAGCCAATTTCAATTCATCGCAATAAGCAGCCGTTCTTCTGTCCTGCCAAACAATAGCATGATGGATAGGCTGACTCGTTTTTCTATCCCACACTACCGTTGTTTCCCGTTGATTGGTGATGCCGATGCCAGCTACCTGATTCATCGTAATCTGGGCTTTGGCAATGGCTTCGGCCATTGTACCGAATTGTGTACTCCATATTTCATTGGCATCATGTTCCACCCAGCCGGGTTGGGGGAAAATTTGTTTGAATTCTTTTTGTGCTACACTGATGATGTTGCCTTGTTTGTCAAACAACATACTACGGCTGCTGGTAGTGCCCTGATCGAGGGCCAAAATAAAATGTGATGACATGCAATTGTTTTTAGTAGAAGGAAGTTAGTGAAAATGGAACACTGATGACGCAGATTGAACGGATTTAAACAGATTATTTTTAAAGACAATCTGTAGTGATTTACTTTATATGTGTTATCGGTGTGCCATTATTAAAACGCCACCCTAAAACTTCCAAAAACACCAAAGTTCTTATCATTTACCCTTGTAAGTGTTGACGGTAGTACCCGCCATACAAAATCTATCCGGAACAGGTGGAATATGTTATCAATGCCGGTACCCAATTCGAGATAAGTATTGCCGTCAAGAGTTTGAAAGTTGTGACCTTGCTTAAAGTTGAGGGCTTTATTAACAGGGGAGAGGCTACCCCATAAAGTCTTTGCCGTCCAAAACTGGCGGAAGCGAAGTTTAGGAAACCAGCGAAAGATACCGTTACCAATATTGTGTTCAATGTTGATGCCTGCATATTTATCATGAATAAACTCCCAGCGGTTCATCATGTTGAAAGCATATTTGTTGTAATAATATAATTCATTACCGGGTGCAATGTCGAGCAGGATATATGGTAGTGTGCCGAAAGTTTTGCCACCATATACCAAACAGGATATATTTCCAAACGGGGGAATATTTACATAATCAGAAACACTGGCAGATACTTTGGTGTAACTGTAACTACTTTTCAAAACACCGGCAAATCCCTTGCTGATATTGATTTCGCCGATGGGATAACCACTGCCAAGGCTGGTGCGGTAAAAATGGCTTTCTAAAAAACGTTCCAGCCAGGCAAAACGTAAACGGACGGCTACTTCAAAATTGGTGAATGGGTTACCATTAACTGTTACCTGAAACGAATCAGCAGGTAAAAGATTTCGCAATGGCAAAGTTGTCTTATGTGTAATGGTGAACAGGTTCGACATCCAGGGCAAGGTTTCGTTGAAAAACTCAAACCTTTTCTCATTCACTTTTATATTTTTTATCGGCACATTTTTTTTGCGGATGGCGAGAGCAAAAATATTATCGGAAGTCACCTCACCATAGTAGTTCTGTCCAAAATCAAGGTCGTTGGTAAAGGAAATATAGAGATAGGTTCTGGGGCTTTTGTTAGGAAGGAAAAAAACTTCACCCATGCCTTTCAATTTTTTATCGCCAAAGCCATAGGCGAGATAAGTATGAAACTTGAATTTTTTATTGAAATGTTTGTTGGTTGCAATATCAAACCGGACCCGGAAACCTTCCCAGCCGTTTGATGTCATCCAGTTGAACCAGGGACCAATCTGGTAGTTGCCGATGTCTTTGTAACCGGTGCCGATAAAAGCCATTGTCCGGGTGAATTTTTGAAAAACCGGGGCATTGGTCAGCGTATCAATCATTTTAATGATACCGCTTTCTGTTTTGGTGAGTGGTTCATGCCGGACATTGGCCCAAAATTCTTTTGGTTTTTCGTTGGCTTTAGGCAACGTAATTATTTCTACCATTAACTTGTTTTTGCTTACCTCGTTAACAATGGAAGAATCATTAACGACTACTTTTCTATAAGTGGTTGTTTTGCGGGCAATAAAACCAGGCCTGTCTTTACCAACAGGGGAAAGGTCAACCACAAATTTATCTTTTGACAAGAACCAGGTCGAATCGTTCAGCATTTTATATTCCTGTATCATGCTGAGGTTCTCTAAGAAATTTATATTCGCTTCTTTTCCTACCCTTAGGTTCATCCGCTGAATGGCAAAAGTACCTACATGCACCCAGCAATCGCCTTCAAACGTATCACCACCCTGGCGGCGGGGCGTAAATATGAGATGAAAGAAACGTTGATTGTTGATGACCTGTGTATCCGCTACCCGGTAGTTGTAATAATAATCACCATTATCACTGGCCGGGCTTACAAACTGTTTATCAAAAACAGGAATGAAATTATTATACACATTAATAACCTGGTCCATGCCACCGAGCAATTTTAATACACTTTCATTTCCCACTCCGTTTGTGTTAGCAGCTTTTATTATCTCTCTTCTTTTTAATGGCTTTTTCTGGTAATAATAATCTGACATTGTTTCGGTAAGAAAAGTAGGCAGGTATTTTATTCCCTCTGCTGTATCAATATTTTCGTTTATAAGATTGCTGATGGGTTTTAGCGGCTTGAATTTTCCAAATTTCTGAAAGTTGATATTCTTTAAATCCAGTTCCAGTTTATTATAAAGCTCATAGGAAAAGTTATTAAACCGGTAACGGTCATTGTCTTGTTTGTGCTGCACTATTTTTCGCCATACAAATAACCCTTTATTTACTTTTATTTTTACGGATGCTCCATCGTTGAAAGTGCCTCTTTCCATATTAAGGATAATATTGAAGGTGTCTTTTCTTTTATCTATGATGAAGCGGTAAGGTTGATATCCGACACAGGTTATTTCCAATGTATCAGACGGCCATTCATTCAAATAAAAAGAAAAGCTGCCGGATGAATCAGTAAGCTTTCCGATCGTGGTATTTTTAAACTGAACAGAAGCAAACGGTATTCTTTCTTCGCTGTGTGAATCCTGTGTAATTCCCCTGATGAATTTTTGCTGGGCAGTGGCCGTGTAAAAGCTTGCCAGAAAAGCAAATAGTAAAACAAGGGGGGGGTATAGTTTCAGGGGGAACATTAGGCTAAAATTACAGCCATACAATGGATTTTCGGGATGTTAAATTAGTTATTAGCTGTTTTTAATTGACAAAAATTATTTGGTGGAATGAAAAATTATTTTGTACTTTGTATTACAAAGTGCTTTTTATGGAAGAAATAAATCAAAACCCTCAGGAAATAGTAAAAGATATCAAACAACTGATGGTGCGAAGCAGCCGTTTCATCAGCCTCAGTGGACTAAGCGGCATTGCGGCCGGCATTTGTGCTTTGGCAGGGGCATTGGTGGCTTGTATGATGCTGGATGATATGCAGGAAAGGTCAAATTATTCCGGATACTTTCGTTTATCAGCACCAGAGGATGCATTAACCCTGAAACTCTTAGGTCTTGCTGTAGCCACCTTTATACTTGCATTCGTTTCTGCTTTTTATTTAACCTGTCGAAAAGCAAGAAAGGATAATCTTCCTGTTTGGGATCATACTTCCAGGCGATTGTTCTGGAATATGATTATTCCAATGGTTGCGGGTGGCCTGTTCATTTTGGGGATGTTGCAATATGGGGAGTGGCGGTTTGTTGCTCCCTGCTCTCTTGTTTTTTATGGATTGGCACTTGTAAATGCAAGCAAATACACTCTTACAGATATAAGGTATCTCGGTTATGGTGAAATAGCATTGGGATTGATCAATATGCAGTTCATTGGCTTCGGCTTGTATTTCTGGTCGGCCGGTTTTGGTGTATTGCATATTATTTATGGGGCTATTATGTGGTGGAAATATGAAAGAAAGTCATAAGTCGTTATGAAAAATCCTATCAATGGTCTGAATAAAGTTTTTGAAAGCCGCATTCGTCTTGGGGTAATGAGTATCCTGATGGTGAATGAGGAAATCAATTTCAATGACCTGAAACAGATGCTGGAAGTGACAGATGGCAACCTGGCTACTCACATTGTGAATCTTGAAGAAAATGGTTTTATTAAAGTGCATAAAGGTTTCGTTGGGAAAAAGACCAATACTACTTATGTCGTAACAAAACCTGGCGAAAAGGCATTTACTGACCATATTACAGCACTCGAAAATATTATTAAAGGGATCAGATAATTTTTTTTAATCTTTTACTTTGAAATGCAAAGTACTTTTTATAAATAATGAAATTAAAAGCATCAGGAGTTGGATAAAAGTTTTTATAGGCGCTTTAATGGTAAGTGGTTTTAAAGCAATTCCCTTTGAAGAAGAGCTTAAATTCCTCTGTCGTTTATTTCCAACGGGAACATTTATTGGCGAATGGTTTGGTGAAATATACACTGGAATTCAAGTTGCCAATAAGGATTATCCATTTCTCGCCTAAGGATATGATTGGCTCGCTTTTGCAAATTTTATAATAGCCTTTCTTTTTATCGGTCCTTATAAAGATCCGGTAAAGAACAGGTGGGTGATTGAGTTTGGAATAATTGCCTGTCTATTGAATATTCCCTATGCAATGGTGACAGGATATTTCAGAGGTATTCCTGTTTGGTGGCGGCTGATTAATTGCTCATTTGGTATTCTTGGACTTTTTCCGCTTATTATTTGCCTCAGGCAAATTCATCAACTGGAAATAAGATCAGAAGCGGCGCAGAATAAGGAAACAAACAATTAAAATAAACAACCATGGAATCTGTCAGAACACCAACACCTTTATTTGATAAAGGAAAGCTATTCATAAAAAGTATTTTCATCTTTATTATGGCGTTAGCATTATGGCTGCCCACTTATTTTATTCTGGGTATTGTAAAAGAGCGAGCCGGCCGGCAAAAAGAAGCTATCGCTGATATAAGCAGTAAATGGGCAGGTAAACAATCGGTTACCGGCCCCATCCTGAAGGTTCCTTATAATGACGTCGAAATTGATGATAAGGGTAACAAAATATCCACAATAAAGGAGGCTTATTTTATGCCAGACAAACTTGATATACGATCAACCATATTGACAGAGAAAAGACACCGGGGTATTTATGAAGTAGCCGTTTACAAAAGCGAAATTAATTTGGCTGGAAATTTTAAGCCTTTGACCTGGCAACAACTGAATATTCAACCCGACAATATTTTATGGAATCAAGCTGTTATTGTTTTCAACGTTCAGGATAATAGCCGGGGCATTAATGAGGATGTGTTTATTAACTGGAATGGGAGTGATATTGTTTTCAATCCTCAACCTGCTGGTCAATCTTTTTTGACCGATGCATTTTCCGCCATCATTCCATTAACATTGGAAGAAGCAGCAAAAGAACATTCCTTTACCATGCGGTTTTTTCTAAATGGTTCTGAGCAACTTGTTTTTACACCTATAGCCAGAGAGAATAAAATTCAACTGCAATCTGCATGGCCTAATCCGGGTTTTACCGGAATTAAACTGCCTGATACCAGGGAAGTAAAGGATAGTGGGTTTATTGCCAATTGGAAATATATGAATCGCTCTATACCGCCGGTCTGGAAAAATACAACTTACAACCTTTCTTCATCCGTGTTGGGAGCTGATCTGTTGATACCTGTTGATAGTTATGATAAAACAGAAAGATCAGTTAAGTATGCCCTGCTTTGTATCATTCTAACTTTTGCCGCTTTTTTTCTTATTGAAACAATTTATAACAAGCCTCTCTACCTGGTTCAATATGGATTCGCTGGTCTTGCATTGGTGTTGTTCTATACGTTGCTTTTATCCATATCAGAGTATATTGGTTTTAATCCTGCTTACCTGGTAGCTGGTGTTACTACTATTGGCCTTATTGCCTGGTATGTGGGTGGTATTATGCGTTCATCCAAACTCGCTTTTTTTATCAGTTTTGTGCTGATCGTTGTATATAGCTATATTTTCACGATTATTCAATTACAGGATTATTCATTATTAATGGGTAGTATAGGTTTGTTTATAGCCCTGGCGATTATTATGTTCTTTTCAAGAAAATTGCAATGGTAAAATGGTGATGTAAGTAAAACATATATCCTATTCTTCTTCTTTTGTTTTTAAATGCGCAATAAAAATTTATTAGTAAAATAATTTTATGAAACAACAATGGTTTAAAACATTCGGCTGGATTTATTTGCCAGTTCATCCAATTGGTTTTGTTATCACCCTGCTTGCTCTTTTATTTATGCCGCCTGTGTGTATCGCAGTAGTTAAAAACGGTCATTCCGTCACTGATGATCTCTATGAAATATTTGTATATGGAACCTGCACCATTTTCTGGTGGAAATGGATTGCGGAGAAGTCAAGCTGATATGTTATCTGTAACCACT
>JANMLJ010000531.1:0-2001 GCA_031372465.1 Chitinophagaceae bacterium
CCAATCTTATAACAGTATATTTACCCGTAACTAACTTTACTCTTAATGCCCACAATTATACAAGTATCCAATCTCTCTAAAAGCTACACCATTACCCACGAAGGCAAAGAACGCTATACCGCCCTGCGTGATGTGATGGCGCATAAGGTAAAAAAATATTTTCCTTTCCCTCGTCATTGCGAGGAGGTACGACGAAGCAATCTGCCTACAAAGAAGAATTCTGGGCATTAAAAGATATCAACTTTGAAATAGAACAGGGAGACAGGGTAGGTATTATTGGAAGAAATGGTGCAGGCAGGATGACTCTAACAGCACTTAAGAAAAAAATCGTAAATTTGCAGTATTGTTAAAACTAAAAAAATGGGCAAACTGTTAAATATCAACGACATTAAAAAACTTTACCCCGATGAGTGGGTTTTAATTGGTAATCCTGAAATGGACAAGTCAGCGCTTAATGTATTTTCCGGTATTCCAATTTTGCACAGTAAAGACAAAAAAGAAGTTTGTTATTTAGGAAAAAGCAAAACAAGCGATTTTAATACTATTACTATTATTTACACGGGGTCGTTCAAACCTGCCAGAAAGTTAACTTCCATGAAATCCGTTAAATTTGAATTATGAAAATAGCGCTTCAATATGTTAGCGATACAGACGGAAAAACACAATCTGTTCAATTGCCATTAACGGATTGGGAGAAAGTATTGACTAAACTTAAAAAATATGAGCAGACTTTAAAAATAAAAACTGACTTGAAAGAGGCATTTGAACAAGTTGCAAAAATGAGAAAATCAAGGACAAAAAAACAAACTCTTAACGATTTTCTCAATGAATTATAGTGTCATTCCAATTGACAAATTTAAAAAAGAGGCTAAACGTCTTATTAAGAAATATCCATCGCTTAAACAAGAGTTAAAGCAGCTTAATACAAACTTACTATCAAACCCGGCTATTGGAACTTCCCTGGGTAATAACGCTTATAAAATCAGAATTGCTATTAAAAGTAAAGGAGTTGGTAAAAGTGGCGGTGCAAGGGTTATTACTTATCTTATTACAGAAAATAAAGAATTATATCTATTGACAATTTATGACAAATCAGAATTTGAAAATATAGATGATAAAACTCTCCAAAAAATTATTAAAGATATTCAGGACGAAAAATAAACGATTTGAATAACAGCAAAATACCCATTGTGCGCATAGATATATCTCTTGAGCAATAAAATAATCATCTTCCCTCAGGAGGCACTTAAGCTCATTAAAAAATATTATCCAACTTAAAGAATAATAAAATGGGATACATCAAAGAACCAGCGGGTATTAACTTCGTAGTTGACCCAACACCGTTATCAAAGGAAGATAGAAAAAAGATAAGTGAAATAATTTCCTACTACAAAGCCACGGGATGTAAAATGCCTTTGAAGAAATTGACGACAGGTCTTTCCCGATCCTTCGATGCCTCAGGACTACGGGATAAATGCGTGATGTGATGGCACAAAAGGTTAAGAAAATATTTTCTTTTCCCTCGTCATAAAAGGGTACAAAGCAATCTTCCTACAAAGAAGAATTTTGGGCATTAAAAGATATCAACTTTGAAATAGAACAGGGTGACAGGGTAGGTATTATTGGAAGAAATGGGCAGAAAAGAACAGAATAGTCGCGAACATTTTTCAACTTTATCGAATGTAAAAAAAACAGGACAAGGATCCAATGGAAAAGGGGGCGAGGGATGGCAAAGCATGCGGAGCAATTGCGTTTGCCTTGAATTTTTCGTTGGTTACTTTTTTTGTTTCAAGACAAAAAAAGTGACAAATCTACAATCAATACAAGCTGTTGCTGATTTTACATTACACTAAAGAAAACAACTTTTCTGCATTCGCCGTAGTTATTTGCGCCACTTCATCTATACTAATATTCTTAATACTTGCTATTTTTTCCACCACATATCTCAAATATGCCGGCTCATTTCTTTTACCACGAAACGGAACCGGTGCCAGGTAAGGC
>JANMLJ010000546.1:0-4876 GCA_031372465.1 Chitinophagaceae bacterium
GGAATATGAATCATGGTTGGCAATTCCGGGTTTTGATTTTGCTTATGAGCAAAAAGGGTTACTTGAAATATTTCAAACGGAAGCTGGCGGAGAACATGCCAGGCATACGGTTGAAAAAGCCCATGAATTAGGATTGGCTGATACAAAAATGTTAACCAAAGATGAATTGCAGGCATTAGAACCACATACAAGAATAAATGGAATGGGAGCAATACTTTTTAATTGTGATGCACATTGCTATCCTAATAAGCTGATGCAAAATTTAATGATTTATCTGAAGCAACAAGGTGTAAAATTAATTCCGAACCAGGAAGTGATACAATTTGAAAAGGGAGGCGGAAAAATAAATAAAGTATTTACTGCTGATAGCATATATGAGCCGGATGAGGTAGTGATTGCAACAGGCTCCTGGGGCCGGCAGACTGCTAAATTGCTGGCAGTAAAAATACCCTTGATGCCGGGAAGAGGTTATTCTGTCACTCTGGAGAATTCTCCTTACAAAGTAAATTATCCGGCGGTGTTACTCGAAGGACGTGCCGCCATCACACCAATGGATGGTAATAAAATTCGTTTTGGTGGTACGATGGAAATTACATCCCACAAAACACCACCCCGCATGAATAGGGTACAGGGAATTTTAGATGCAGTTAAAAGGTTTTATCCGGATTTTGATGTGCCTTTACCCGCCAAAGAAAAAATCTGGTATGGATATCGGCCATGTTCAGCAGATGGATTACCGTATATCGGCCGCGTTAAAAAATATAATAACCTGATCGTAGCAACAGGTCATTCTATGTTGGGGTTAAGTTTAGGTGCAGGAACCGGGAAACTGGTGGATGAAATTATTTCTGGAAAAGAAACTTCTATGGGGATCTCGGCTTTTGATCCGGTCAGGTTCTCCTGATTTTAGTAATTTTGTATTCACTTTAATTGATTTTTATGAAATACCTGCCTTTATTGTTTGTGTTTTTTTGTTGGAATACTATCCAGGCACAAAATCGCCAGTTAGTGAAGAAATGGGAAACTGATTCCATATTTAAAGTGCCGGAGTCTGTTTTATTTGATGCCGCTAATAATACATTATATGTTACTAATATCGACGGTAAAGATCCCTGGGGCGCTGATGGTATTGGCTCCATCGGGAAAATGGGTGCTGATGGAAAAAATATTATAGTTGACTGGGTATCCGGTCTTCAGGCGCCGAAAGGGATGGGTTTGCATAAGGGAAAATTATATGTGGCGGATCTTAAAGAAATAGTTGTGATAAATACAAAATCAGGGACTATTGAAAAAAGAATTGCAGTTCCGGAGGCGGTTGGATTAAATGATCTATCTATAGATAAAAAAGGAATTGTTTATGTGTCCGATTCAAAAGCAAAGAAAGTATATAGAATTAAAAAGGGGGTAGCAGCACTTTTGCTGGACAGCCTAAAAGGTCCAAACGGAGTATTAATGCACGGAAAGGATTTTTATTTGCTGGATGCAGGGGGCTTGTATAGAATGAATGGGGACAAATCAATTACGCTGATTGTTGACGGTATGGAAGGGGGAACTGATGGTGTTGAAAACATTAGCGGCGATAATTTTATTGTTTCTACCTGGGGCGGTGTCGTTTATTATGTGAATGCTGCTACTGGTACCAAACAAACATTGATAGATGGCCGAGCCGTAAAAATGAATTCGGCCGATATCGGATTCGATAAGGCAACTAAAACTGTTTTTGTACCAACTTTCTGGCGAAATACGGTAGCAGCTTATGAGGTAAAGTAACGTTAATTTTGACCAGTGATTTTAATGCCAATCTAACAATTTTTACTTTTATCAGATTATGGAATTTATCTCTTCCCGGTTGCCTTATCGCCAAACAGGAGCTTTCTCAAAGATTGCATTGGACTATATTGACCAGGCTGCAGCATTGAAGCCATTCTTTGAACATCCGCCAACTTTGGTTGGTATACAAAAAGCAATTGAAGGACGTAAACAATTTTTTACTAACAGAGAGGTATTAGTTCAGGAATTAAAAAAACAATACGAAGGGGTAGCAACAAGTGATAAAGTGCAAAATAATATTGAAGCACTTTTATCAGCAAACTGTTTCACCATAACAACTGCTCATCAGAATAATATTTTTACCGGCCCACTTTATTTTATTTATAAGATTGTTCACGCTATTAAACTGGCAGATCATTTAAAATCAGTATTGCCGGAACAACATTTTGTTCCCGTTTTTTATATCGGCTCTGAAGATGCTGATCTCGATGAATTAAATCACATCTGGCTTGGTGGGGATAAATTGATTTGGCAGACAAAACAAACGGGTGCTGTAGGTAGAATGAAAGTGGATAAAGAATTAGTTAAACTGATTGGTTTAATGGAAGGTCAGTTAGCTGTTTTGCCAGCTGGTAATGACATCATTTCTCAACTTAAAGAATTTTATAAGGAAGGAACACCCATTCAGGAGGCCACATTCCAGTTTGTCAATAAGCTGTTTGCAGATTATGGCCTGGTAATATTATTGCCCGATAATGCAACGTTGAAGAAACAGATGGTCAACCTGTTTGAAGATGATTTGTTGCATCAGACAGCTTCTGGTATGGTGGAAAAAACGGCTGATCAACTTACTAAAGCCGGGTATAAAGTACAGGCAAATCCCCGGGAGATCAATTTGTTTTATTTAAAAGATGATGTAAGAGACAGAATAATTAAAGAAGGTACAAGGTACAAGGCGCAAGGAACAAGTCTTGACTTTTCGGAAGATGAACTTAAAAAAGAATTAAAGGAATTCCCGGAACGTTTTAGCCCCAATGTCATTCTTCGGGTATTATACCAGGAAACGATTTTGCCGAATATCGCTTTTATCGGCGGTGGGGGTGAGACAGCTTATTGGTTGCAATTAAAAGATTTGTTTGCTCATTATGAAGTTCCATTTCCTGTTTTGGTGCTTCGCAATTCTTTTTTAGTGGTAGAAAAAAAATGGCAGGATAAAATAGCGCAACTGGGATTTACCGTGGAAGATTTCTTTTTGCCTGAACAAGAATTGGTAAACCGGCTGGTAGCAAGGGAGACAGACAAAAAATTAAAACTGAACGGAACTTATTCAGCAGCCGAACAATTATATAACGGTATTAAGACACAGGCGACTTCAATTGATACTACATTAGCAAAACATGTAGAAGCATTAAAGACGCAATTACTTCACCGGTTGAAGGAACTGGAAAAGAAAATGTTACGGGCTGAAAAGAGAAAATTTTCCGACCAGCAGCGGCAAATACATACCATAAAAGAAAAGCTTTTCCCGGGTGGTGGTTTGCAGGAAAGAAAAGAGAATCTTTCATACTATTATTCCAACTGGGGTAATGATTTTATTGATCAACTCTGCAAACATTCATTAAGCCTGGAACAGGAGTTTGTACTACTGCTTGAAAAATAATTGACTGCTTCTTTATCTTTTTCTTAAATAAACACTTAGTGTATACGCATTTTTCTTTAAGGAGGAAAGGGCAACTGAATAAGCAGTAAGCGAAGACCCGTCTTTTACATCTGAAAATCCGGCTGAATATTTTAATTCCGGGGAAAGAATGATGCCTGGTTTTACCAGGTTAATATCTACGCCCAAACCTCCATCACCTATAAACGAAAATTTATTTACCGGCAGTAGTTCATTTGAAACGCTTTTTTTAGCCAAAAAATAATTAAATGAAGGGCCTGCTACAATATATGGTGCAATGATTTTGGAAGAAAGCCTGATAATAAGAGGAACAGAAATAGCCAGATTAGCTCCTTTTAACGAAAGTGTTTCTATAGTGATTTGTCCGGTTGCGCCACCTCTTTTTTGAAAATCTATTTCAGTATTTGCTGATTGAAAAGTGGTGGTTGGTCTTATAGAAATTGTATTTCCAAGGCTTACCTGGCTGATGAAACCAACTCCAAAAGTTGGTGCAGTATTCGATGTAACGCCAATAAAACCGGAATTAATATTGCCGGAAAATGATGGTTTCGATTGATTGAGTCCACCACCAAAGGTGACACCAAAACTGGGTTTTCTCAACGGCTTTTTAGGTTGGTCTTTTTTATTTTCCGGGTTTTTATTGTTTGTCAAAGCTTGTTGTACCAACGCTAATGTGGTGAATGCACAAGCCCAATTCGGTGCAATCTTTGTAGCCTTATTAGCATAGAAGGAGGCGCTGTCAATACTGTTATTTGTTAAATGAAGTTGAGCCAGTTTGTTATATATGTAAGCGCCGTTATGATCAATTGCAAGAGCAGCATACGCATATTGAAAAGCAATGACTATATCACCATTCATGCCATCTTTTCCAAAATCACCACTGGCTTTTAGTAAGTACATCCTGTTTAAGAGAGAGTTGGCAAAATCTTCATCATCTTCACGTACCAGCGCAATTGCTTTTTCCAGGTTGATTGCTGCTTCATAATTCCCTTGTTTTTCTTTTACACTACCATCATTACTGCAACTAAGATAATTGTCAACTTTTTGTTGTGCCACATTAATATATCTTACTGCAAGGGTAGATTTAGCATCCAACGTGTATGGATTACCGGGATATTTATTATTTAATTGCCCAAAAAAATCTTCTGCAGATGATTTGCCAATGATATTATTTGACTTTTCTGATATATAATATAGTTTATACATTTCTAATATAGAAGTATCGGCCGTATTAAATTTTACCTGCTTTCCGAAAAGTCCTGAAAACGAATTTCCACCTCCACGGTTCTGTTCCTTTTTTGTTTTTAACCATTTTTTCAGGTAATTTGAATCTATCCGGCTAACAACATTTTCATTAAATTCATTACAACAAAAGTAAGGGTCTTGCTTTTTCTTAAACCGCCGCAATGCCAGTGAGGGCACATTGTT
>JANMLJ010000547.1:0-6302 GCA_031372465.1 Chitinophagaceae bacterium
GAACAATAATCGGTAATCCATATCCTGATTTTATATGGGGATTCACTAACAATTTTTCTTACAAAGGATTTGAGTTAAGCATTTTCCTACAGGGTAGCCAGGGCGGTAAGTTAATCAATGGCGATCCTAATTATAATGAATCCGGAAGAACGTTACCTGCCTATAATACGGGTCGTTGGGTAAGTGCTGCAAATCCCGGGAATGGCAAAACACCGGTTACAAGGGGTACTGGCTTTAACTGGATGTTGACAGATTACGTTATGGAAGATGCCTCTTATTGGTCATTAAGAGAGGTTAATTTAAGTTATGCCTTTAAATCTTCTATCACTAAAAAATTAAAATTGAATGGTCTTAGATTGTATGTTTCTGCTCAAAATCTTCTTTTCCATTCGGCAGCTAATTACAGAAGCCTGAATCCGGAAGGCAGGTTTAAATCCGGCCCATACAGCTCTGTACTGATTGATGGATACCAACGGGGAGCTTTTCCGATTCCCCAGACATTTTTGGTTGGCATAGATGTTAATTTTTAAATAAATCAATTTATAAAATTATTTGAAATGAAAAATTTAATTAAACTACTTTTTGCAAGTTTGTTATTTCTGACATCCTGCAAAAAAAATATTGACAGGTATCCGCTGAATAATGTTGCAGTTGAGAATTTTTATAAAAACACAACAGACATTCAAACTGCATTAAACGGTTGTTACGCCGGGTTAAGAGCAACCTTAGTAGATGAGTGGCAATTGACTGAACTGCGAAGCGATAATTCTATTATGGCAAATACTGGCAGTACGTCTGTACCTAACCGGGAGAAAAGCGACCTGGATCTGTTTATTCCTGGTACTTCATTGACAGCTATTTATACCTATTGGTCTACCAACTATGCAAACATCCGTAATATTAATACGCTCTTAAATGCATTAGAAGTTAATTATGATGAAGCATCTGGAGTGCTGAGCAAAGGGGCTACCAAAATTGCCATCACTGATAATGAATTAAAGGAGCTATCTGCCCAGGCAACTTTTTTAAGAGCATATCATTATTTTAACCTCGTAAGACTTTATGGTGGTGTATTTTTAATGCATGAACCTGTTTCAGGAGCCGGGGCCTTGGATGCAGTAAATAAAAACAGAACAACCGTTGCCGAAATTTATAAATTAATAATAGCAGATCTGCAATATGCTGCCACTAATGGTGTATCATTGACGTATACTGCTTTTGCAGCAGCCAATGCAGGGTCTAATCTTGGAAAAGTAAATGGCTGGACTGCCAAAGCATTATTAGCCAAAGTATATCTTACATTGAACAGGAGTACAGACGCTATTCCATTATTAAATGATGTAATCAATAATAGTGGATATGGATTAGTGACTGCAGGACTATCACCTTATGCGGATGTTTTTTCTACCAGTAATGAAATGAATAAAGAAATAATGTTTGCAGTCCGTTATAAAGCAGGTGGATTGGGATTAGGCTCACCATGGCCAAATACTTTTGCTCCGGAATTAAGTGGTACCGCGATAGTGAATGGAGATGGCAGCGGATTTAATAATGGTGCTTATGAATTGGAAAATGCCTATTCATCTGCAGATACCCGCAAAACATTTACCATGGGTATATGGCCAACCGCCACCACTGCCATTACCAGTACAGCCAGAAGATTATATCCTAAAAAACATATTACCCCGGTAACCCTGTTGAATGACGGAGAAAATGATTGGATAGTGATGAGATTTGCAGACGTTGTTTTAATGCTGGCAGAAGCGCAGGGTTATTCAGCTGCAAGTTTAGCGTTGATAAATCAAACAAGAGCAAGAGCGGGCCTGGGTGCTACTCCTTTAACAACCATAACTGTTCCAAATGATCAGCGTTTTGCAGATTCACTATCCAGGGAAAGAAAATTGGAATTTGCATTTGAAAATGTTCGTTGGTATGATTTGCTCCGGTTTAATACAACACTGCCTGCGCAAAGTGAAGATGCGGTTACAAGAATGAAAAATCATTTTGCTTTTATGTATGCCAATCATTACGGCAAATATATCAGCCCGGCACCTTCATTAGCAACTATCCAGGGTTATGTTACTACCAATAGATTGTTATTACCTATTCCGCAACGTGAAATAGATAATAATACTAAAATTGTCATACCTCAAAATCCGGGTTATTAATTAATGAAAAAATATTTAGCTATATTATTTTTTTTGATACCGGTTATTTTGCCGGCACAAACCAATGCTGATTCTACTTATAAGCCGGTAGAATACCCGGAAGGTTTTTCTGCACTATTAAATGTGACATATACAAAAGTTAATGAGTGGGAAGGTAAAGTGGACCTTTACCTTCCCCCTAAAAAAAATAAACCAACACCCGTTGTAATTAATATTCATGGCGGTGGTTGGAATCACGGCAAAAAGGAAGAGCAGACTGGTTTTAGTACTTTCTTTAAAGCAGGATTTGCCGTAGCTAATATGGAATATCGTCTTACGGGACAAGCCACGGCGCCGGCAGCTATAGAAGATACAAGATGTGTACTGATCTATTTAATTAAGAATGCGAAAGATCTTAATATAGATGTAAACAAAATTATTATCATGGGCGGCAGCTCCGGCGGGCATTTGGCATTGATGGGTGGATTGTTGGGAAATGATCATCGCTTTGATAGCAATTGTCCTGGTGTGGAGAAAATAAAAGTGGCGGCTATCATCGATAAATATGGTATTACAGATGTGTGGGATTGGGGCTATGGACCAAACATCAGGAGCAAATCAGCTACCAACTGGCTTGGTGATAAAGCAAAGGATGAAGTATTTGCAAAATCAGTTTCACCAATAAGCTACATCAATAAAAACAGCCCACCGGTTTTTATAGTTCATGGAGATGCAGACCCAACGGTTCCTTATCAGCAATCAGTTGACTTGCATAAAAAATTAGTGGAAGCAGGTGTTAAAACAGAATTTATAACAGTAGCGGGAGGGTTACATGGAAAGTTTGATAAAGAAAAGAACAGCGAGATCAATAAAGCGATACTAAAATTTATTGCGGAGTTAAACTGGTAATGAGAAAAGAATTTTATTTTATTGGCCTGCTATTTTTTTTATGCTATCATTCTGCATATGCCGGCAACCCATTAAAGGATAAGATAATAAAAGTTCTTAAAAAGGATATTCTCAAAAAAGCTGCATGGGCATTAGGGCAGCAGCCGGTTACCGTAACAGCCGAACAATCTGTGCGATCGGCAGGAGGAGTACATGATTTTTTTTCAGAAGGTGATTATTGGTGGCCGGATCCGGCGAATAACAATGGACCCTATATTCAAAAGGATGGATTAACTAATCCGGATAATTTTACGGCGCACCGTAAAGCGATGATACGCTTCAGTCAGGTTATTGGTTCTTTAACTTCTGCATATATTATCACAAAGGATAAAAAATATGCAGCGCATGCAATTACTCATTTAAGCGCATGGTTTATAGATGAAAAAACTTTCATGAATCCGTCTTTACTGTATGCCCAGGCCATTAAAGGAAAAGTTACAGGCAGGGGCGTGGGTATTATCGACATGATTCAACTAATGGAAGTGGCGCAGGGTGTGCGAATATTAGAGAAATCTGCAGCTATTGATAGTGGATCGTTGAAAAAAATAAAAAAATGGTTTGCTGATTATTTACAATGGGTGAACACACATCCTTACGGAATGGAGGAAAGAGAGGCGAAAAATAATCATGCCACCTGTTGGGTAATGCAGGTGGCGGTATTTGCAAAACTGGTAGGTGATCAATCATTGATGAACGAATGTAAAAACCGGTTTAAGACTATTTTATTACCCAGCCAGCTGGAAAAGGATGGTAGCTTTCCTTTGGAGTTAAAAAGAACAAAACCTTATGGCTATTCGCTTTTTAACCTGGATGCCATGACAACCATTTGCCAGGTATTATCTTCTAAACAGGAAGATCTTTGGGATTTTAAAACAGGGGATGGCCGAATGATGAAGAAGGCAGTTGAATTTATGGTTCCATATATTGAACATAAAGAAAGCTGGACCTACCCGCCGGATGTAATGTATTGGAATGATTGGCCGGTTGCTCAGCCATTTTTGCTATTTGCGTATAAAAAGTATAAAAATAAAAACTGGTTTACAACCTGGAAAAAACTGGAGCATTTTCCACAAACAGAAGAAGTGATCCGAAACCTTCCGGTTAGAAATCCATTAATATGGATAGAAGAATAAAATAGTTATTTAAAAAAATTAAATGGAAATCGAATGAAAAAAATATCCTGGTTACTTAGTGTTTTATTAGTAATCGCTTCTGTAAATGCATTTGCACAACAAACAGCTAAGCCGAATATTCTCTTTATAGCTGTCGATGATTTAAAACCAGAACTGGGTTGCTATGGCAATACACTTATAAAAACGCCCAATATAGACCGCCTGGCAAAAATGGGTACCGTGTTTATGAATAACTATTGCCAGCAAGCTGTGTGTGGTCCTACCCGTGCCAGTTTAATGACGGGTATGCGCCCTGATGTAACCAAAGTTTGGGATCTGAAAACACAGATGCGGGATATGAATCCTGATATACTAACACTACCACAATATTTAATTGCACAGGGTTATACAACGTCTGGTATGGGAAAAATTTTCCATCCAAGCAGTGCTATAAAAAAAGTAGACCCTGTATCCTGGAGTATTCCTTATTTCGAAATAAAAGAATCGGATTATGCTAAAGGATTGGGTTTGCCGGCTAACGGCCAATACCAGAAACCGGAAAACAAAGCGCTATTTCCACCGAAGGAAAAAGGACAACCAAAAGTAAAAAAGGAGGATGATGGTGATGATGAAACACCGGTTACGGTTAAAGGGCCATCCTCTGAATGTGTTGATGTGCCGGATAATGCTTACAATGATGGTGTGTATGCATTAAAAGCTAAAGACCAGATCATTGCTTTAACAAAAGCAGGGAAACCATTTTTTATGGCGGTGGGTTTTCATAAACCACACCTTCCTTTTGTAGCCCCTAAAAAATACTGGGATCTTTATAAAAGAGAAGACATGCCATTAGCCCCCTCGCAGGAGCATTCAAAAGATGGCCCGTTGATCGCCTATCATAAATCAGGGGAGTTAAGAAATTATATTGATATACCTGAGTTTGCAACCTTGCCCGGAGAAGATTTACGCATAGGTTTGAAAGCAGAAAAGCAAAAGGAATTGATCCATGGATATTATGCAGCGGTATCTTATACGGATGCACAAATTGGCATTCTTTTAAATACGCTGGAATCTTTAGGTACATTAAACAATACTATCATTGTTTTATGGGGCGATCATGGATGGCATTTGGGAGATCATGATTTATGGGAGAAACATACCAATTTTGAACAGGCCACCCGTTCTCCATTAATTATTGCAGCACCGGGCATTAAGCCGGGAAGAACAACTTCACAATCTGAGCACCTGGATATCTTTCCAACTATTTGCAATTTAGCGGCGGTACCTGTTCCAACTCAATTGCAGGGCAAAAGCTTAAAACCAGTAATGCTGGATAATAAAACAAAGGTGAAAGAATTTTCTGTAAGCCAGTACCCAAGAAAATTACAAAAAGATGAAGTGAAGAAAAAGGGTTATGATGATAATAAAATAATGGGTTATAGTATACGTACGGATAAATACCGTTTCACCATCTGGATGAGTAACTTTACCAGTGATCAGCCTTTTAATACCAATAAGATCTATGCAACCGAAATGTATGATTATGTAAAAGATCCTTTGGAGAAAGCAAATGTGGTAAATGATAAAAGTTATACAACTGTTTCAAAAGAAATGTATAATAAAATGGTTGGATTTTTTAAATCGCAGGAAAAAACAACAAAAGGGTTTTAATAAAAATGCATGACAGCTGGCTTAATTCATAAAAAATGACTAAAAAAATATTTACTGTTCAACTGCTTGCCTTGTTGATGACAATTAACAATGCTTTCCCGGTATTTGCTCAACCCAAAGACAAACCAAATATCCTTTTTATTGCCATTGATGATTTAAAACCAATATTAGGTTGTTACGGCGACAAATTAATTAAAACACCCAACATTGACCGGTTGGCAAGAATGGGAACAGTGTTTATGCGCAACTATGTGCAACAGGCAGTTTGCGGCCCAACCCGTGCAAGTTTAATGACCGGTAAACGCCCCGACTATACAAAAGTGTGGGATCTGAAAACTAAAATGAGGGACATCAATCCTGATATTTTAAGTTTACCTCAGTACCTGATCACCCAGGGATACACCACGCAGGGTATTGGTAAGGT
>JANMLJ010000587.1:0-1960 GCA_031372465.1 Chitinophagaceae bacterium
GCATTGGGAATCGATACAGAAAGTTGGAGTGACAGGCATTTTGAAAGGGACAGGTAAAGCCGAAGGCTGGAGTAATAAAATGTTTTTTTATCCGGATAGTTTAGTGAGTTCCATAGAATTTAGTCAGGGACTTCGGAAATATGGTGGCAGGTCAATTTATCGGGTAAGAGTTTTAGGACCCAATGCATGGATTGCAAATTTCTTTAATACATTACAACATTTTAGAGAATATTTCAAAAAGGATGTATTCAAAAAAATAAAGGGAATGGATGGAATAAAAGAATTGTGGTTGAGTTGGGGTTTAACAAATTATAATCCTGAAAGAAAAATTACGAGAAGAGAACTTTCAGTGATGCTGGATAAATGTATCTTACTTTTTGGAAGTAAAAATCTACCATTGACTATCAATGGTAAAATGGAGTTTAAAATCAGTGAACTTTAATATATGAAAAAAATATTTTTTAGTTGTTGTTTTTTATTTTTTACCTATAACCTGGTTGCTCAAAAAAACTGGCAGCTTTCCATCCAATCCTGGACATTTCATAAATATACTTTTTTACAGTCAGTGGAGAAAGCAGATAGCCTGGGAGTAAAAATTTTGGAAGTATATCCGGGTCAGAAAGTTGGTGCGGATATTCCGGGTGTATTTAGTTATACATTGGATAAAATCTCCCGGGATAAACTTAAAAAATTTTTGGAACGAAGAAATTTTAAGGTAGCCGCCCTTGGTGTGATAGATAAATATTATTACAATAAAGATAACCTCGAAAAATTCTTTGAGTTTGCCAACTACATGGATATACCTTTTATCACCGCTGAACCGGAATGGGAGGACCTCGATGAATTTAACCGGCTGGCTGCGAAGTATAATGTAAAGGTTGCTTTGCATTGTCACCCTAAACCAACAAGTCATTACTGGAGTCCCGATTCTACATTGGCAGCAATGAAAGGAAGAAAAAATATCGGTGCATGGCCGGATATGGGGCATTGGGCAAGAAATGGTATAAACATCCAGGAGGCTATGAAAAAAGTAGCAGGAAAAATCTGGGGACTGCATTTAAAAGATATTCGCCAATTTGATAACACGGCAGCAGAAGATACGTTGCTGGGGAAAGGCGTTTGTGATATTCCGGCTATTATGAAAGAGTTGAAACGGCAGAAATTTAAAGGAGTAGTTTCTATCGAATATGAAGTTCACCCCGATAATAATATGAATGAAATGCGAAAAAATATTCTTTATTACCTGGAACAGTTGAGTAAATTATAATTTGTAAGAAAGGGTGTCAACTTTTTTGAATCAATCAGAAAAAAAACCGGTTTTGGAAAATAATGTAGTTGGATACTGGACCGCTGCTCTCTGGTTAGTGGGCAACGAAAGTTATTTCCAAAAAAAATAATTAAACGGGATCCGGTGAATATGAAAGTGAAATAGTTTTCACCAAAAAGTCACTGAAGATTTTAAGCTTTTACATCCAGTAACACCGAAGGCGTGGATAGAAACATACTATGTGTTTTACTATGTTTCTATGCTCTTATGTGGTAAATCATTTGTTTCTTTGCGTCATGGCCGATCAATTATTCACTTACCAGCAATTGTTTGATTTTACTAAATCAATTTTTAAAAAAATTGGATGTAGTGATGAACATGCCAATATCGCGACTGCATCTTTATTAGCAGCTGACCTGCGGGGAATAGATTCACATGGAGTAGCCAGGTTGAGTGGTTATGTAAGATTGTGGGAAGTACAACGAATTAATGCTACACCTGAAATAAAAGTGATACATGAAACTCCTTCAACAGCCGTGGTAGATGGTGATAGTGGTTTGGGATTGGTGATTGCACCATTTGCCATGCAGGTATCCATTGAAAAAGCAAAACAAGTGGGTACGGGTTGGGTAAGTGTGCAAAACAGTAATCATTTCGGTATTGCTGCGCATCATGCTATGATGGCTTTACCAT
>JANMLJ010000594.1:0-13330 GCA_031372465.1 Chitinophagaceae bacterium
GTTAATGGTCTGGCTATACCTTGCTCTTTGCATTATTGGGCTGCTATGTATTTTTTCCGTAGAATACCGGGGAGAAGGAAATGCTCTTCAAAGTTTTTTAGAATTTAAGCGGGAATACAGTAAACAATTTTTTTTCTTCGGTATTAGTGCTGTAATCGCAGTATTTATTCTTATTACAGATAGCAAATTTTTTACCGCTACAGCCAATCTTTCTTATTTGTTGGGTATTGTTCTTATCATGGCAACTTTTGTAGTTGGCAAACAGGTTGGTGGATCTAAAAGTTGGATACCGCTGGGGTTTATGAATATTCAACCCGTGGAGCTATGTAAAATATTTACTTCTCTTGCTGTAGCTAAGTATTTGTCAATGCAGGAAACCAATTTTGAAAAAACAAGATCACAATTAATTTGCGCTGCAATAGCTTTTGCACCGGCAGCGTTATCTGTTTTACAAAAAGAACCGGGTGCTGCTATTGTTTATCTTTCTTTTGCCATTGCATTTTTCCGCGAAGGGTTACCTGCAAAATACCTTGTCATCTTTTCCTCCCTGATAATATTAATAATTGCCAGCATTGTTGTTCAGCCAAACGCATTATCAATAATACTTACCATCCTGGCTGCCCTGTTTATTTATCTGGCTAAAGTCAGGATTAAGAAGAGTAAAAGGACCATTGCTTTGATTGGTGTTGTCTGGCTGCTTTGTGTGGGTGTACAACGATTTCTTGTTCCTGCTTTATTTGAAAAAGTACTGCAACCACACCAGGTAGTTAGAATATTTTCAACCTTCGGTATTGATGACTATAAATTTAAAAGTGAGCAGCGGACAAAAGAAATTGATAAAGAGTATGCGAAGCTTGGTTCTGCGGGCAAAAATAAAGGCGAAAAACTGGAAAGTTATAATGTAAAACAATCCAAAATTGCTATAGGAAGCGGTGGCTTCTGGGGTAAGGGTTTTTTACGGGGAACTCAAACCCGTGGGGATTTTGTACCTGCACAGAATACGGATTTTATTTTCTCATCAGTAGGAGAAAGTTTTGGTTTTTTTGGGAGTGCCATTTTAATGCTTCTTTATTTTGGGCTTATGTTACGTATTGTTTTTATCGCTGAAAGACAACGTAGTGTTTTCAGCAGGGTTTACGCTTATTGTGTAGGTGGTATTCTCTTTTTTCATGTTGGTTTAAATGTTTGTATGACTATCGGGTTAGCTCCATCTCCCGGTATCACACTTCCTTTTCTTAGTTATGGAGGATCTTCATTACTTACTTTTACCATACTGCTTTTCATTCTGATAAGATTAGATGCCGACCGCCAAATGGTATTACGTTAATTTGCAGCTATCGCATTATGAAAATCATTCCACTTTCCGAAGGCAGATTCACTATTGATCAATCAAAATTATTTGTACCATTTGATGATGGTTCAGATAATTTACAGTTTCGTCCCGTTGGCAGCCTGCTGGTAGAAGTTCAACCCTTTGTTATTATTACATCTAATGATATTCTTTTATTGGATAGCGGGCTTGGTTTTGTCCGTCATACGAAGGACACTTTCGGAGAAAACAACGGAACATTGCAGCTTCATCAAAACCTGATGAATGCAGGAATTAATCCTTCAGAGGTAACTAAAGTATTGATGTCTCATTTACATAAAGACCATGCCGGTGGCGTAGGGGTAGAAACGAACGGACGGGGCAATATCCTTTCATTTCCCAACGCAACCTATTTTGTACAAAAGAATGAATTGGATTTTGCTTTTGAAAAAGGATATCCTTCCTATATAATCGAAGAACTTATTTGTCTGCAAAATGCCGGTCAGGTTACATTACTGGATGGTAACGGAGTAATTGATAATTATATTCATTATGAAATTACAGGAGCTCACTCACCGTATCACCAGGTATGCTGGATAAAAGAAAATGAGGAGACTATTTTCTATGGAGCAGATGATGCACCACAATTGCAACAAATGAAACATAGATTTACGGCGAAGTATGACTATGATGGGAAAAAAGCTATGCAATTACGACAACAGTGGTGGGAAAAAGGTCAGGAAGAAAAATGGACTTTTTTATTTTATCATGATGTAAAAAATCCGGTTTGGAAATTTTAGTCTAAAAGTATAGCCCTTGTTCTCCGGGGAGGCAAACGGTCTCCCCTGTTTTCTTTAATGATCCGTATAGCTTCCTGGCGGAAATTGTCTTCGTATTGGAAAACCTTGTTAGCCCGTTGTTCATCCATTATCTGCTTAAACTCGCCCCGATAGTGTAAACGAAGTTCAATTATTTTTTGTTGAAGTATAAGCCGGTCTCCCCGTTCTTTTTTATGTGTTTGTGCAAATTCACGGAAATAGCGTAGAAAAACGGGAGAGAATTTTTCCGATTCTGCTCTTGACAGATTGAGTTTGTTCTGAATATATTCTCTCATTCTTTCCTGAATCTTACCAGCTTCCCTCGTAGGTTCTTCATTCTGCGAAAAGGCGGCAAAACCGGAAAATATAAATAATATGAGTAACCACTTTTTCATTTCTTCTTAGTTTGTCATTAAGACATCCTGAATGTCTTCCGTTTGTTGCTCGAAATCTTTCAGTTCTTCAGCAGAAACACCCTGTAATAGTTCTTTAACTTCTTCCTTTTTATTGTCCGTGTTTATCTGTGCTGTCTCGTCACCTTTCAACCCAGCATCAATAAAATTAATCAGGTTGTCTTTCTGTGTATCATCCAATTTCTTTATATCACGGGTAAATTTTGCCAACGCTTTACCACCGGGTACTTTTTCAGTACTAAAGTAAGAAAATCCTGCCAGAAAAATTATTCCTGTTATAGCAGCAGCAGCGGCATAGCGGAACCATTTACGGCTGGTAATCGCTATTATTTTTGCTACCGGCCTGATTTCTTCGGTGTTTATTTTTTTAGCCAGATTTTCAAAATACCCTTGAGGAACAGCGTAAGGCATTTTTTTATTTAAACCACTTAATAAAGGGGAAAGTGTAGCTAATTCTTCTTTTGCTGACTGCAGATGATTGTTAGTATGAACAGTTTGTAAAGCTTTTTCTGCAATTTCTTCAAAATAACCAGTAGGTACATTGTAAGGCATTTGTTTAGAAATATTGCCTAGCATTGGTGATAAGTAGCCCAATTCTTCAACTCCATTAACAGCTTCTATTGCTTTGATGCGGCTTAGAACCTGTGCAGCTAACCCATCAAAATATCCAACCGGCACGGTATAGACATTCTCCGGGCTAATATTGATAAGTGAACTTTTCAGCTCATTCAACTCTTGTAATATGTTGTCTTTCTGTGTCATTTTAACTGATCCTGAGATGCCCTGACCAGGCAGGACGGTTATTTGGATGGCTTTCAGGCCACAAAGTTTAATGATTTAGCATATAATCCTCAACTTTTTTGACAGCATGGTGGTAACTGGCTTTTAGTGCCCCTTCACTGGTTTCCAGCACCCTGCTCATTTCCTCGTAAGGCATTTCGTCATAATAGCGCAATCCAAATACAACTCTCTGTTTATCAGGTAATTGTTGAATAGCTAATTGCAATTTCCATTCAATTTTATTAGCGTCAAAATGTTTGTCTGCTTTTATCTTGTTACTCAACCCACTTTCCACATCACTTAGGCTGACTGATGACCTTTTTTTCTGTTGTTCCAGGTATGTCAGGCATTCATTAGTGGCTATCCGGTAAAGCCAGGTGTAAAGCTGGCTATCTTCCCGAAAATTTTCCAGGCCGTTCCATACCCTGATCAATACGTTTTGGAGCACATCATTTGCATCTTCATGCTCTACCACCATACGACGAATATGCCAGTAAAGCTTTTCCTGGTATTTTTTAATAATGCTGGTATAAGCTCTTTCTTTCGTAGCAGGGTTACGAAATTGTACCAGCAATTCACTATCAGTCGTTGTTGTCAGGGACATTGATTTTAGAGGTTGGTTGGGTTAGAATATTGGAAGCTGGTTTTGTTTAAAGTGGTTTTCAATCCTTAAAAATAAAAAAGATGCGGGAGAAATTTGCTAAAACCGGGTTATTTCTTAAATCGGATAAGAATAGACCCTTTGGAACGGGCCTGGTGCAGAATAGCAAAGACATGAATTTTTTCACTTTCAACCAGGTAAATAATTTTGTAGGGAAATTTTTTAAGGAGGATGCGACGAAAATTCTTGAAATTGATTTTTGAAAATGCGAAAGGATTTCTCAGCAGATCTGTTTCTGCCAATATTACGGCTTCTCTTAGCCTGGCTTTTAATGAAATGTTTATCTCTTCATAGTGTTTCGCAATTGCCAATAGATCTTCTATTGCTTCACGGGAGTATTTGATAGTGTAACGTTGAGAAAGCATCCATTACTTTTTACCAAAGACCTTTTGCTGCATTTCTTTGCTTGAGTAAAACTTCATTTTTCCAGAAATATACTTTTCCCATCGTTGTTCAAGAAGAGCTACTTCCGCCTTGGATAATTTAACGGTTGAATTGTTTGGGGTTAGGCTATCCCACAGCTTTTCAGCTATTTTCCTTCTTTGATTTTGAGGAAGGGAAAGTAATTGGTTAATATCTACCGTCATAAAATGCTTTTATTAAAATTAAGCATTTTTTCTTTTCATCACTTTCTCTGCTGCTGCTACAATATCGGGTATATCCAAACCATATTTTTTCAGCAAATCAGTGGGTTTACCACTTTCACCAAATGTATCTTTTGTACCAACATATTCAATTGGTATAGGAAAATTTTTAGCAGCTGCCTGTGCAATGGCATCACCAAGGCCACCAATGATATTATGCTCTTCGGCAGTAACGGCACATTTTGTTTTGCTTATTGATTTTATTACTGCTTCTTCATCCAGGGGTTTGATGGTATGAATATTTATTACTTCTACACTGATTCCTTTTTCCTGTAAAATGGCGCCGGCCTGAATGGCATTCCATACTAAATGGCCGCAGGCAAAAATGCTTACATCAGTTCCTTCAGAAAAATATTGTGCTTTGCCTATTTCAAAAGGTTTATCCGCCGTGAAAATAGGCCACACCGGTCTGCCAAAACGGAGATAAACAGGTCCTTCATAATCTGCTATCGCTTCGGTAGCAGCTTTTGTTTGTGCATAATCACAGGGTACAATCACCGTCATTCCCGGCAGCATTTTCATTAAACCAATATCTTCTAATATCTGGTGAGTAGCACCATCTTCTCCCAATGTTAATCCTGCATGAGAGGCACATATTTTTACATTCTTACCACTATAGGCAACTGATTGACGGATCTGATCATATACTCTGCCGGTTGAAAAATTAGCAAAGGTTGTGGTGAAAGGAATTTTACCACCGATCGTCAACCCTGCTGCAATGCCAATCATGTTTGCTTCGGCAATACCAACCTGAATGAACCGTTCAGGGAATTCTTTTATAAACTGGTTTAGTTTCAGCGAACCTGCCAGGTCAGCAGTTAGTGCTACTACATTTGAATTTTTTCTCGCCGCTTCCACAATACCATCTCCAAAACCACTGCGGGTATCTTTATTTCCTGTCGGTTGAATTTCTTTAAGTGTACTTGTCATTTTCAATGTTTCTGCAAAATAAAGGAAAGATTGCATTGATTGATAAAAGTATTATTGTGAGATCTCTGCAATTGTATAATACTTTAGGTCAAGTTCTTTCACGGTTGTTGCTATTTTCTTAAGCCGGTCTAGCGTAACACTGAGTTTTGAGTCTTTATTGATATTGTGCGCTACAAAAATTGCACAGCTGTTATTATTTTTTGCAGATCTCATCAGGTTGATCATAACCTCATCACTATGATTACTTGATTTATCGAGCCCGAATCCGCGAAATACAGTATTTTTTTCCAGTGGTGCCAGGCTGGCGGAATAATCGGTGCTGCCGTTCAATGCCCTGACGCTTTTAAAATATCGCTTCAGGAGAGCCTGATCGATTTCACCTGTATGAGCTCCGAAAGGGTAAGCAAATGTTGTTGGATAATAGCCATCCCTTTCCATCTTCCTGAGATCAATTTCTATTTCGTTTTTCATCAATTCATCTATAGTATGATGAAATCTGGCAATATACTCTACCATGTTAATATGATTAGTTGTATGATAGGCAATTTCATGACCATGATTTTTTAATATCAATAATTTGCTCTTTTGATCGGGAGTAAACAAATGATATTTACATATATAAAAAGTAGCTTTAATACCTGTTGAATCAAAAAAAGGAATGAACTTATACCAGTTGTCAATTAGATTATCATCAAAGGTTAAGGCAATACCCCCCTGTTGCATATACCCCTTTTTTTCATATTTGCTACATGCTGAAAAAAGGAAAAAAGCAGCAATATAAATAACTGCCAAAGGCATTTTTTTTTTCATGGCTTTACAACCAAAAGATAGTTTTTGTTTCAATGCTTTTTCCCTGTAATTTTTTATACAGACAAAAGTAGGGTTCTGAAGCAAAAATCAAGAAAAGACTTTTGATATGCGGCAGGGGGTGTATTTCAGTTCAATTCACCAGGCTGGCTGGTAAAAACAGTTTCATCAGCTTTTACCCGTATTTCCCATTTCCAGGCAGTAGACAACATATCATCTAAAGTAAATTGAGGATTCCAACCAAGCAATTTTTTCGCTAAGTCATTATTGGCATACACGGCCACCACATCACCGGGTCGGCGGGGCCCCAATTCATATTTCAGTTTTATACCACTTACTTTTTCAAAAGCATGAATAGCTTCCAGTACCGAAACTCCATTACCACTTCCAAGATTGAATACTTCACAAACACCTGTATTTTTTTCTTCTTCTAAATATTTCAACGACAAGGTATGGGCATTGGCAAGGTCGCAGATATGTACATAATCCCGGATACAGGAGCCATCTCTGGTGGGGTAATCTGTACCATGAACAATTAATTTTGGAATGCGTCCAATAGCAGTTTGTGTAATTCCCGGTACCAGGTTTTCGGGTTTTCCTACCGGCATTTCACCAATAGCTATAGAAGGGTGAGCACCAACCGGATTGAAATATCTCAAAAGAATACATTCAATTCCGCTACTTTTTGCAAACTCATTTACAATCTGTTCTCCCATTTGTTTGGTATAGCCATAGGGGGATTCGGCAGGCTTGGGCACTGTTTTTTCGGTTACCGGAATTTCATCCGGGTTGCCATATACCGAACAGGAGGAGGAAAAAACAAAATGTGGAGTTTGAAATTCCTGCACACATTTTAGCAGGTTGATTAATGAAGTGAGATTATTCTCGAAATATAGCAATGGTTTTTCAACCGATTCACCCACAGATTTATAAGCCGCAAAATGAATGATACCGTTAATGTCTTCATTCTCCTGGAAAATAGCAAACGTATCATCAAAGTTGCAGAGATCAACTTTGTAGTTCTTTATTTTTTTTCCTGTAATCTGTTCAATGCCTTTTAAAACATTATCATTGGAACGGGAGTTATTGTCTACTGAAATAACATCATAACCGTTTTCAATAAGATCAACGATGGTGTGAGAGCCGATGTAGCCGCAGCCACCTGTTACTAATATTTTACGCATAAAAAATCCTGACAAAAGTCAGGATTTTTATTTTAATAAACTATCGTAATTCGTTAAAACTGGCTGGCAATAAAATAAACTCCGGCTGCAAGTAGTCCGCTAATGGGAATAGTAAGCACCCAGGCCCATATCAGGCTGAAGGTTACTCCCCATCTTACGGCAGATAATCTTTTAGTAGCACCTACTCCCATAATAGCACCTGTAATGGTATGGGTAGTACTTACCGGAATTTTTAACGCTTCTGTTACAAACAAGGTAACGGCACCCGCTGTTTCAGCAGCTACCCCTTCAAACGGGGTAACTTTGGTAATTTTAGTACCCATTGTTTTTACAATCTTCCAGCCACCACTCATGGTGCCAAGACCTATGGCTGCATAACAGGCGATGGGAACCCAATCGGGCATATGTTTGAAATCGGGAATAACGCCGCCGGCTATTAATGCAGCAGAAATGATTCCCATTACTTTTTGTGCATCATTACCTCCATGCCCGATACTGAACGCAGCGGATGAAATCAACTGCAATTTTTTAAACCATTTATTGGCTCTGTGAGTATTGAGTTGGTTGAGGTATAGTGCAAATACAGCCATAATAACAAGAATCAAGGAAAGTAGTATCCATTTAAAATTCTTGGAATACATGATTACGTTTAAAATATATGTATCGTATTCAGCTTTAAGTTTTGCCGGATCGGTTTGTATGCTTTCATAAAGAAAAATCGCAACAAAAATTAGAACGAGTATAGAGAATATTTTTGATGTCCATCCTTTTTTAAAAGAACTCAAAAACCATAAAGACATCAGAAAGGCCATAATCATTCCGATGATAGGTGCTAAAAAGATGAAAGCAGCTGTTTTAAGAATGATAGGAGAGTTTACAGCCCCTAAACCACCCGCAGCCACCGCTGCACCGGCAAACCCACCAATTAATGTATGTGATGAAGAAGAGGGGATGCCCAACCACCAGGTAAGCAGGTTCCACATAATAGCGGCTATAAGTCCTGAAAAAATTACCACCATCATATGACCCTGCACCAGGTCTGGCTTTACTGTTTTAGCAACAGTATCTGCCACGCCGTGGTCTTTAAAAATGAAAAAGGCAATAGAATTAAACAAAGCTGCCCAAAGCACGGCCTGGAAAGGCGTAAGCACTTTTGTAGATACAATCGTGGCAATAGAGTTAGCAGCATCATGAAAGCCATTGATATAATCAAAAATCAATGCCAGCGCTATTATGGTAATAAGAAAAGGTGTCATAAGAATTAATTAGAAAATGTGTAAGTGTGGAAATGTGGAAATGTATACGGCCGGGTTGAGCTAAATTTTCACATTTACCACATTTTCATATTCCCACATTTGTATTTAAGCATATTTAATAATAATAGACTCTATCACATTACTGGCATCTTCACATTTATCGGTTACTATTTCCATTACCTGGTATATCTCTCTTTTCTTGATTACTTCTTTAGCATCATCTTCTGTAGCAAACAATTTTTCGATACTGAAATCAAAAACATCATCAGCCTGGTTTTCAATGCTGTTGATTTTTACCAGCGCTTCAGTTATACTGCGCATATTTTTCATATCCCGTAGTTCTACCACGGCAATTTTTACCTGTGCCGCACCCTGTTCAATCAATTCAGCAAATTTTTGCATGCCGGTATCATTCGGATTCACCCTATAGAAATTGATTTTTTTACCAGCTGCATATATGTAATCAGCTATATCATCTAATGAAGTGGCGAGGTAATGGATATCTTCCCGGTCAAAGGGTGTTATAAAGTTGCGGCCAAGCTCTGTAAACAGGTTATGTGTGAGCTCATCATTGTCATGTTCCAGATCTTCTAACTGAATGATTAACGCAGCTCTTTTATCAAAGTCAGGCTCTGCGACTACAGCCTTCAGTACGGAGCCCATTTTTTCAACATTGTTTGCTACTTTTTCAAATAGTTCATAAAAAATACGGTTCTTCGGCATGAAGATTTTCAGAAAAGATTGTAGTGCCATTGGTTTTAGTTTTTTTTTATTCCTGTTACAAACAGGATAGTTAGCGAAATTACCGTGGTAGATTAAGGGGTTAGCCTGGGAACGGAGAATTAATAATTTATTAATATATAAATAAAATTAGGGTAACAATTCAATAACAAAGACTTTATATTGCAGAATATTTATAAACCTTTTATGTTTTTGGTAAAACAGATCCCCGGAAAGAGGTTTTTAACCTGCTTCTTATTTGTTTTTCTCTCTTTTGCTGGTTATTGCCAGCGATATCTTACCGATATTGATTCTTCGTTTTTTATTAAAGATACAGTCAGACCAGTACTTAAGCGGTTTGAAAATCTTCGGATCTCAGGGTATATGCAGCCCCAGTTTCAGGTAGCAGAGACAGATGGAGCACCTTCTTTTGAGGGTGGCAATTTTGCCCAATTTTCAAAAAGCCGCTTTATGCTTCGGAGGGCAAGGCTCAAAATTGATTACCTGCTCACATCAAATGAAAAATTTCCTAAAGCCCTTTTTACATTTCAGATTGATGCTACTGAGCGTGGTGTAATAGTCAGAGATATGTTTATCAGGCTTTTTGAAACAAAAAAGAATAATTTTTCTATGACAGCCGGTTTTTTTGCAAGGCCATTTGGATTTGAAATTAATCTTGGTTCTTCATCCCGGGAATCGCCAGAACGGGGGCGAATGTCGCAGATCTTAATGCCTGGTGAAAGGGATCTTGGAGTAATGTTTAGTTTTGAACCTCAGCAGAAAAAGCAGAAACTTTATCATCTGAAGCTAGATGCAGGATTTTTTAATGGACAGGGTGCATCTGGAACTACTGATTTTGATAGTCACAAAGATTTTATCAGCCGGTTTGTTTTGAAGCCGTATACAATTAATAAAAAAATAGAAATTGGGGGAGGTCTTTCGCTATTATTAGGTGGTTGGAAAAACGGTACAAAATATGTTTATGAAAGCGGAAAAAATGCTGGAGGGGATAAGATTTTTGTGGTGGATTCTTCGGTAAGTAATTTTGGAAGATCTTCTCCGCGGCATTATTATGGTGCAGATATACAGATAAAATTACATCATAAATGGGGGGAGACAGAATGTAGGGCAGAGTATTGGTTTGGTACTCAACCTGGTACAGCAACTTCTACGGCTAATCCGGGAACAATTCCTGCTGCCAATGGAATTCCACTGCCAACTTATGTACGCCATTACAACGGAGCTTATTTTTATTTGCTGCAGAATATCGTCAATACAAAACACCAGTTAATTATCAAATATGACTGGTACGATCCCAATGAGAAAGTGAATAAGACAGAAATAGGAAAAGCAGGTACAAATCTTACTGCAGCAGAAATAAAATTTAATACTATTGGAATCGGTTATGCGTATCATTTCAATCCCCAGACAAAACTCATTTTCTATTATGATTTGGTTAAAAATGAGTCTACACAGCTTGCAGGATACATATCGGATAATGAAGATAATATTTTTACCTGCCGCCTTCAGTTTCGTTTTTGAAAAGGGGCTTAACATTCCGGTAATATTGTAATCACAATTGCTTAACACGACCGTAACATGCAGGTAATCTCCCAAGGCCACCTTTGCCGGAAATAACCGAATATGTATTCCAGGCTGCGTTTATTGTTAAGTGTGCTATTTCTTGTTTCGATTTTTTCACTACAAGCACAAAACCAAACGATTAAATTGACGGGTAAGGTAATGAATGGTAAGAACGAGCCATTGCCCGGAGCTACTATCCTTATTGAAGGTGTAAGTAAACAAGCTTTTGCAGACATCGAAGGAAAATTTTATTTTTCGCTTGAAGCAGGAAAAAAATATACACTTACAATTTCAAATACAGGTTATCAAACTAAATCCGTGGCCGAAGTAGATGTAACTGCCAACCAGGAAAACTACCTGGAGATTATTTTGCAGGATAATAAATCCCTGGAGGGCGTTACTTTAAAATCAACATCAAGAAAACAGGAGAACACAACAGCTTTAATCAGTTTCCAAAGAAGTAACACCGCATTATCAAGCGGACTGGCAGCAGATTTTATCCGCCGCACACCAGACAGAAATACCGGCGAAGTGTTGAAAAGAGTAAGTGGCGCCAGTATCCAGGATGGAAAATTTGTAGTAGTTCGTGGATTGAGCGACCGTTACAATTCCGCAGTTATAAATAATGCACAACTACCAAGTACCGAGCCGGATAAAAAAGCATTTTCTTTTGATGTAATACCTTCTTCGTTGGTTGATAATATCATCATTAATAAAACTGCTACACCAGAACTGCCCGGAGAATTTGCAGGTGGCCTTATTCAGATAAATACAAAAGACGTTCCTACCAGGGATTTATTGACAATAAGTATCGGTCTTGGTTTTAACACCCAATCTGTATTTAAGGATTTTATCAGCAATGAAAGAAATGGAAATGACTGGCTGGGTTTTGATGACAAAACAAGAAGCCTTCCTTCAGGATTTCCAACAACACAACAGGAATTTCGTAGTGGCAGCACACAACAGCGACTTGCCTGGAGCAGGTTGTTGAACAGTGATGTATATAATGAAGTAAATAATAATGCACTGCCTACTCAAACTTACAGCATTACCTGGGGCAAGAGTACAAAATATAAAAATGGCGGTGTACTGGGAACCATTCTTTCCGTTCAATACCGCAACAGCATGTTGAGATATGATGTGCAAAGAAGATTACATGAACAGACCGGTGATGCAGTAGTGGAATTGGAAGATAATCAGAATAAATACAGTGTAAATGTGGGAGCACTGGCCAATATTTCTTACGTAAAAGGAAAACATAAGATTTCATTTAAGAATCTGTTCAACCAGCTTTTTGAAGATAATTATTATACAAGAGGCGGATTCAACAATGACCGTGTTCAGGATATTAATTTCCGTTCATCTGTACTTAATCAACGTGCCTTATACAGCGGACAGTTGGAAGGCGACCACCAGCTTACCAGCAGCGGCATCAAATTAAAATGGAACGGAAACTTTGCTTATAACGCTAAAACACAACCTGATCTCCGTACCTCTTCTTATTTCCGTCCCAAAGGAACAAATAATCCTTTTGAATACAATGATGATGATACCCGCCGTTTTTTTAGTGATTTAGAAGATTTTAGCTATGGTGCCAACGGAAGTCTTACCATTCCGTTTACCATGAATAAAAATAAGCAGACATTTAAAACCGGTGGTTCTACACTTATCCGTATCCGTGATTTTAAAAGCCGGATATTCCAATACCAGCCTACTTCTCCAACACAATTTGATGCTACAAAAGCAGCTCTTCCTTTTAACCAGATTTTTGCACCATCCAATATCGCCAACAACGGATTTGTATTAAATGATTTTACCAATAACCAGGACAAATATTTTGGTGTATCTGTTTTGAATGGCATGTATGGCATGTTCGATAATAAGTTTGGTGAGAAAATAAGATTGGTTTGGGGTGTACGGGTAGAAAACTTTCAGCAATTCCTTACTACAAAAGATGTAACTGCTAAGCGTGTGGTGGTGAATACAGAAAAATGGGATGTGTTGCCTTCTTTTAATTTCACCTTGTCTCCCAATACAAAAAATAGTATCCGTTTAGCTGCCAGTCGCACGGTAGCAAGACCAGAATTCAGGGAGATTGCACCTTTCTCTTTCTATGATTATGAAGCTAATTACGGAGTGAATGGTAATGTTGCCCTGAAAAGAACATCTATCCTTAACGGTGATATACGTTATGAATTTTATCCAAAAGGCGGAGAGGCCATCA
>JANMLJ010000511.1:0-2449 GCA_031372465.1 Chitinophagaceae bacterium
GATTGATGAAGCCGGCGAAGAAATGGACAAAGGAAATATTTCAGAAGCCAAAATAATTCTGAATGATATAAAAGCGAACGAAGAAAAAATAATTCACCACGGCAAAAGAGCGGATGCTATTGTAAAAGGAATGTTGCAACACAGCCGTAGCAGCAGTGGCAAAAAAGAACCAACAAATATTAATGCTTTGGCAGATGAATATTTACGATTGGCCTATCATGGTCTTCGGGCAAAAGACAAAATGTTTAATGCAACTATGATAACTGATTATGATGAAACCATTGGTAACATTAATATTATTCCGCAGGATATCGGAAGAGTGATTTTGAATTTGATTAATAATGGATTCTACGCGGCCCCCCTGCCCCCCGCAAGGGGGTTCTCAGACCCCGATTATAAACATGTTCCTACAGTTTGGGTTAGCACAAAAAAAGTTGGTGATAAGATAGAAATATAAGTGAGAGATAACGGCCCGGGCATCCCACAAAAAATCTTGGATAAAATTTTTCAACCCTTCTTCACCACCAAACCAACCGGCCAGGGAACAGGTTTGGGATTGAGTTTGAGTTATGATATTGTAAAAGCACATGGTGGAGAAATAAAAGTAAATACAAAAGAAAATGAGGGAACAGAATTTACAATTGTTTTGCCAACTTAGTCATGGTGGAGTCCCGATAGCTATCGGGATGAAAGTAGAGACGAGGGAAGGAGAGGGAAGTGAGTTTATTTTTCAATTAAATATTCAGTAGATTTAGTGTACTAAAAATGAAAAGGGCTGCTCTGATAATACTGCTTCTGTTATGTTGCTGTACTTTGTTTTCTCAGAATAGAAAATGGATAGACAGCCTGCAACAACTTCTCCAGCTTGAAAAAAGAGAAGATACAATCCAGGTAAGAAGATATATCCGGTTATCAGCCAGTTATACAACCAATAGGCCGGATTCAGCATTGTATTATTGCCGACTTGCACTTGAGCTTTCTGAAAAACTAAATTATTCCTGGGGTATTGGTTATTCGTACCGCAATTACTCAAGTGTATTTAAAGTAATGGGTGATTATCCGTTGGCTTGGGGGTATTTACAAAAGGCAAAAAGAGTATTTGAAGAAAGAGAAGATGAACAGAATGTTATCGGTATTGATTTTGCAAGCGGTACACTCAATTATGAACAGGGGAATTACCCGGAGGCTTTAAAAATTTTTCTGCATCTCAAATCAGCTAATGAAGAATGGATTGCAAAAAGTGATCATAATATATTTTACGTTTTTCTGGGTTCTACCTACAACTATCTGCAAATGCCTGATTCGGGTTTGTACTATATGAAGAAATTTTTTGCCGGAAATCCATTTGTATCAACCCCGGGAAAAAGCTTTCCTTTTAAGGTAATGGGAGATACTTATTTTGGTTTAAAGAAATATGACTCTGCGCTGATCTTCTATCGTCTTTCTTATAGCATAGGAATAAACATGGATGTTGGCACTGTCATTAATGCCGCAATCGGGCTGGCCACACTTCATAAAGAAATAGGGAATAATGACTCCTGCATTTATTATGCAAATATTGCTTTGTCAGAAGCACAAAGCGGTAATTTTTTACAATGGGTAAGACAATCTTCTAAAATACTTGCTGTAGTTTATGAAACCGTCAATCCGCTGGAATCAATCCGCTATTATAAACTAAGTGCTTCCATCAGCGACAGTATAAACAGCCAGCAAAAATTAATGCAGGTGCAAAGTATAAAATACACCGAGGAGCTCCGCAAGCGGGAAAATGCAGAAAAAGAAAAAGCGTATAGAGCAAAACAACAGCGCTATTTATTAATCGGGGGCATTGCTGCTTTTGCTTTAATCACTTTAATTCTTGTAAGAAACAACAGGCATAAACAAAAAGCAAAAGTAAAAATAGAGAAGGCTTATGATGAACTAAAAGCTACACAAGCACAACTCATCCAATCAGAAAAAATGGCAAGCCTCGGAGAACTCACCGCAGGTATTGCCCATGAAATTCAGAACCCGTTGAACTTCGTGAATAATTTTTCGGAAGTGAATAAAGAATTGATTGATGAGATGCGGCAGGAATTAAAGTCAGGAAAGATTGATGATGCAATTGCAATTTCAAATGATATAAGAGACAACGAAGAAAAAATTATTCACCACGGCAAAAGAGCCGATGCCATTGTAAAAGGAATGTTGCAACACAGCCGTAGTAGCAGTGGTGTAAAAGAACCAACAGATATCAATGCTTTGGCTGATGAATATTTACGTTTAGCTTATCATGGCTTGCGTGCAAAGGATAAATCCTTTAATGCAACGATGAAAACAGATTTTGATGAAAATATTGGTAACATCAATATTATTCCGCAGGATATTGGAAGAGTAATACTCAACTTAATCACGAATGCATTTTACGCAGTGAATGAAAAAAAGAAACAAATTGGTAATGAATACGAAC
>JANMLJ010000626.1:0-1693 GCA_031372465.1 Chitinophagaceae bacterium
GCATTGGCCTGTACACCTCTTACTTTAGCCAAAGAGCGTATAAAATCTTCCTGCATATAATTGCGATGTGATTGAGATTGATATGATTTCAATGATTCAACTTTTTTATTCAATTCCGCTTCTGAGAGACGTATGAAAAAATTTGTATGAAAACTATAGTTGTTCCAGGGCAACTCATACCCGGCAAACGTAACATTCTTAAAGGCTCTCATTCCTTCCTGATGAATTACCTGGTGGTCCTGGTGAATATCAGAAGCGGCAGGAAGCAATACCAGGTCAGGGTTGATGTTCGTATTTAACTGTAACAACTCTTCCAGTATCTGCTGCCGGAATTGCGGCAGGTTTCTTACTTCATAATTAAACAGGATAAGGTTGGAAGGAGGTATGCCTAAGGTAGCTGTTGCTTTCCGGCATTCATGCTCCAACGTATTGGAGGCTAATGATGCCGGCAATGATTTTGAACAAAGACAAAAAGCGGCGTAAAATACTTCTTTACCTGCTGCACAAAACTTGGCGATACTTCCGCCGCAGCCTAACTCACCATCATCGGTGTGCGGAGCCAGTACTAATATTCTTTTTGGATCAAACATACGGTACAAAAATAGCCGATAAAACCGCCGAAACAAATTTGATTAATCAGGGCAGACGCAGTAAAATGAAAAAATACTGAACACGGATGACGCGGATAAAACGGATTTTCACTGATTTTTAATTTTTGTTAAAAAAATTCATTGATATTGAATGTATAATTCAAATTTGATTGGATAAACACAGATTTATTCTGCAAAACAAAATAAAAAATCCGTTTTATCCGTTCGACCCGTATTATCCGTGTGCTAATGCCCCCATTTTTAAATAATATTTAAAAAGTGTTTAATGCGTTTACCCAATTTGATTAATCCAGTAAATAACTACTCGAATCTTTCAGATAAGGTAATTTTTGTCCCAATTCTGTATTCAATACTGTCCGGAATAAATTAACACCGGTAAGACTATCATGGAAACTGGTATAATTTTTTGACGGAAAATAAACAGAAAGAAGGTTCAGGAAATAATATTTATAATCGACCGGCTTTTTGAAATGACGGAAGCCATGATCGCCCATCAGTACAATAATGGGTGGTTTGGACGATGATTGCACAATATGCCGGACCAGTTCAAGTAATTTTTTATTGGCATATTGCAGGTATTCAATGTAGGCATCTTTATTTACCTGGTTATCTTCCAGCAAGGTTTCAAAAGGTTGTTCTTTTCCATTTTTGTCAAAATAATAAGGATAATGCGGCATCATCAGGTGTGTGTACACAAATTTCGGAATAGTCGATTTTTGCTCAGCCAGTTTCCAGGTCAGGTTGTAAATATTCTCATTATTATTTTTATTGGCATAGGTCAGTATCTTCAGGTTGCTTTTTGATTTCCACCGGGAAACGAGGTTAAAACGGATTTCTTTATTGAATCGGCTGATAAATGTTTGCGAAGTGATAAGCCTGGTTTTTGCCGCTAAAAATGATTCCCTTATCCTGGCGGGTTGCCCTTCAAAATCAAAAACAGAATGATTGTAAAATTGATACTTGTCTGACCGGAGAAATTGCAGCAATTTATTATCGCGTATAGCTTCATAACAATACGTGAGGTCAGGGGTGGTCCTGTTTTTACCTTTCAGATCCAGGTAATCCATATTTAAAATAGATGC
>JANMLJ010000683.1:0-3457 GCA_031372465.1 Chitinophagaceae bacterium
TGATGGCAATGGTAGAATTGCCAGGGCTGTTGCCGATATGCAACTTGCCAGGGCAGATGGAGCTGTACAACGTTTTTATAGTATGAGTGCACAGATACGAAAAGAACGAAATGCATACTATACAATTCTTGAAAAAACACAGCAAACTAACCTGGATATTACAGCCTGGTTGCAATGGTTTCTCGAATGCCTTAGCCGTGCCTTAAATGCATCGGAAGAAATTCTTGCATTGATCTTTAAGAAAGCAGCTTTCTGGAAGGCCAATGAGAAAACTATTTTTAATTCCCGACAGGTTTTACTACTGAATAAACTAACGGAGAATTTTGAAGGAAAACTTACTACATCCAAGTGGGCAAAGATGGCGAAGTGCTCACACGATACAGCCCTTCGTGATATCACTGACCTGATAAAAAAAAATATATTGATAAAAGAAGAAGGTGGGGGAAGAAGCAGCAGTTATGTGTTGGTTTTTCTCTCAAAAAGTTAATGACCCCTGAATGGATCACTTCGATACTCCGGGTAAATTTGCAACCTCAGCTCATTCTATGCCTTATAAATACTTCACCTTAAAATTTGTTTCTCCTTTCAACGATTCAAATTCATCATCACCCGTTATAAGCGTGGCTTTTTTGTTAATAGCCAATGCTGCGGCAAAGGCATCTGCAAAGCTTAATTTATTATTGGCTTTCAGCAGGGCTGCTTTGTGGGTAAGGGTCAGGTCAATATTGGTAATATGCAGAGGGAACTGTTGCAGAGCTTTCCATACCAGTGCTGCTTTATCAGCACCGTTTTTTCGCCAGGCCATATAAAATACTTCGCCGGCATTAATACAGGTCATGTGCAACTCATGTTTACCGGCAGCGGCTTCCTGCAAAAGCTGTCCAACTTTTTCACCACCGTCTTCATTTCTAAAATAAGCCAGCAAGGCATAACTATCCAATACAAAATTCGCCATCGGGTACTTATTTTTTAGCAGGTTTTGGATGAAGCTTTTTGTTTTCCAGCATTTTTTCTTCTTCTTTCATTTTTTTCATATCCTCTTTCAGGTTGCCGCTTTTCAGTATTCCGGCAAAAGAAGTAAAGTATTGCTCATTCATTGGCGTTAGTAAAACACCTTTATCTGTTTCTTCAAATGCCACTTTTACGCCGGATTTAATACCGTATTTATTTCTCAGCCGCTTGGGTATCAGCAATTGACCTTTTGATGTTAAAGTAGAAGTTTCCATTGTTTTAAAGTTTGTATGTCAAAGATAAAAAAGTAATACGAATAATAAAAGTATTACTTTTATATTTTGTAAATAGTATTATTTTAAGGATACATTTTTTCTTCTTTTGTAAATTCAATGGCTATTTGCCTTCGGGGTCAGCTTATTGAAGCACAACTCAGTAGAATTAACGAACACTGAACGGAGGCTTTTGATACCCGGGATAAACTTGCAACGAAAGCTGATCCTTCAACCCTTCGGCAAACCAGCTTACCGGTTTACCTGCCGAATCCGCCCACTTACGCTGAGCTTCAGTGGATAAACCGCGGCGGAGTAGGCAGGACAGGCAGCTCAGAACAGTATCACAGTTGGCAAAACCATCTGTACCGGAATACGCATAGATGGGAAAAAAGGCGGACTGATTGTTGAAAATAATGCTGCGGAGGGTAAAGGGTTCGAAGAGCCCGGACAGGGTTTATTTCTTCTTTCTTTTCAGAATTTTTTTAGTTTGCCCGGGTATTTTCTTTTCTTCTGTTGCTAATTTACGTTGTACTTTTTTTACATCTTCGGCAGCGGGTAGTTGTTCAGGCAGCACACCTCTTTCTTTCAGCATTTTACGAACGGCGAGATTATTATCAATATGTTCATTGCTTATTTGCTGTTCGCCTTTCAGGTCTTTGTCCATTACATTGTGGCTGGTGAGTTCTGTGGCAAAATCTTTTGCCTTGATGGTAAGTGTGGGTAAAAAATCGGCTAATGGCCGGGTGGCTGGTACTCCCAGTTTCTTTTTCATATCGGTAGTGCTGGTGCCGCCAAACAATGCCTGGTCACCTTTGGAACGGATAATAGCAAAGCCTTTATCATCCACACCTCTTTCATAGATAATGCCAGATAATTTCTTTTCGCTTTTGGTTAGTTTTTCCCTGGCGGAAACTCTTGCTATATCCAGTAATCGTTTTTCAATAATTTCCTGGCGGCGGGTTTGTACGGCAAAATAGGTTTGGGCAAAAGCAACTGCCGGTTTAGCCGGGTCGCCATTTTGTGCAATGAGATAACAGGCATAGCGGGTAAGGGCAATATCTTCTACTTCACGTTGAGCACTTTTGGCTAAGTTTATCATTTTGTTGATATCAACAAAATGATGAGAAGTGTTTTCACCGGCGGCTTCACAAGCTACTTTAGCCTTATTGGTTACTTTCAGAAAATTTCTCCATTCGGAGTAATTAAAAATAGTCTGTAATTCTCTGGCACTCCAGCATTCTATTCCTTCATAGCTATAGCAGGCGCTTTCAAATTTTCCGAACAGGTCTGCAATCAATTCTTTTTTCATGGGTTAAAATTACCGAATAGCTGCAAGTGCTGAATACCACAAACTGGTATTTTTTCCTGACGAGTATCCAAACTATTTAAAGTTTTTAAGGCGATCCCCAAGTAATCGGGACAAGTAGTCCCGGTCTGCAGTATTTCTTGTCTGCATAAATATATTGGCCGGACCTTACCGACTCTCTTAAACACTTTTTTCTTCAAATCACCGCCACCGGCCTCCCCTTCATTCCTTCACCCACCAAATAAGCCATAAAATTTGCAAAAAGGTTTCTATAAATATTGCCGTTAAAATATAACAGAGTTTCTGTGGAATTACAAGGTTATGTTACTGTGCGATTATAAGGTTATGCTGTTGAAATAATCATAAAGTACTGACCGTCATAGTAAATTAAAAAATAATTATGGGATAAATATTTTCCCTGGCCCTTCAGACGATTAAATAATTTCCTCATTCCCACAACAACCATCATCAGAAAAATTCAATCAACTTCTATTTCTCCTCTCCTGAAGCCTGCATGCCGAAGCAAATACATAGGCAGGGAGAGGTGGACGAGATTCTCCGGCGAATAGATTGCTGATGGGTGAGATCATTTCAACCTCACCCACCTCTTCGCAAACTCCAGCACTTCATCATTCAAATTGTTGGGGTTTTGTTTTACTATAATATCAGGCAGCACCGGGTTGGGATCATCAGCATCTCCATTAGCTCGGATAAACTGTTTGCTGCAGGTATAAAAGCTGAGACCGGTATTGGGCAGTTTGTTCCAGTATAGTTCACCATAATCATTAGGAGCTTCACCGGTAGCTTCGCCTATAATGGTGGCCAGCTGGTAATCTTTAATAGCATTGCTCAGCATATTGGCACTGGAAAAAGTATTGGGCCCGGTAAGAACACCTATTTTTCCGGAATAACGCAACTTGTTTTT
>JANMLJ010000692.1:0-3468 GCA_031372465.1 Chitinophagaceae bacterium
AGAACTCTACCTATTCGCCGCTACTGCTTTTTCATTTTGTGCCCTTAACCGCTGACAAAGAATTTTAATAAATCCCCTGGCTACTTCCGGTCTTGTTTCCATTAATTCATAAAATGGTTCCTGGTCTATTTTAAATATAAAGCAATCTGTATCGGCTGTGGCAGAAGCAGAACGTGTTTCAGAATCCAGTAAGGATAATTCTCCGAATACTTCTTTCTCATTTAAAATCGCCAGGGTGGTGGAGCCTTTATGAATTTTTATTTTCCCTTTATAAATTACATACATACTGTCACCAATATCTCCTTCTTTAAAAATGGCCGTACTTTTTTCAACTTCAACTTCCTGCATCAGCGGGGCCAGCTCAGACAGAATAGTTTCAGGACTGTCGCTGAATATCGCCAGCGATTTCAGGATAAGTACTTTTTCAATCAACAATAATTTATCGGGAGTATGATGGGCCATTTGTCAAAATTAATTATTCTGTATGGCATATCCGGCCGTTTCTTTTAAAACAAGGTTTTCCGAATCAAGGTATTTATGGATCAGTTGTGTTTCAGGCTTGTGGTCAATTTTTTTAGAAACATATAAACTACAGGCTTTTGACCAGTTATTAAAAGAAAGATTTTTGTCTGCAAGTATATTAGCAAATATTGAATCCATATCCGGAAAAAGATCTTTTGGAAAAAGGCTCTTCAGCAAATCACAGCGATGCTCCAGGTCACCCTTTTCAAATGCTGCATTAAAAGGATTGGCAAATTCTTTTTTAACCGTCATATCCACGAGTTCAATAGCATTGGCATTTGTTTCCTTTTTATTTATTTCAATGGCAGCTTTGATCTTGCTTATTTTCTCCCTGTCGTAAATAAAAGAAAACTGGAATAATAATGTTTCCCTGATTTCATGAAGTTCCAGTTGTAATGAATTGAAGAGTACCCGGTATTCTTCTTTCTGTGTACTTATCTTTTTCTGCATATGTAAAATAGCTACAGCAGTAAGCAGCTGGTTCCGGATCATCGCTTCTATCACTTTAAGATCGTGTTTGCCCGCTTTATAATGACAACGGTGCAATACTTTTACGATAAAAGTTTCATAAGCTGGTAATTCTTTTACAAGTTCAAGAAGATGTTCATGTGCGGCTTTGCCTCCAATCCGGCCAATAGCCGTTATAAGATTTTCTTTTTGTTTATCCCGGCAATCAGCAGATAAGACCCGGCTTTTAATAAAAGGCAATGCCTTCTCTTTGGCAATAATTAACGCTTCAATACTATTACTTTCCTGTTCATTCATTTTTTTGATCAACTGCTCCAGGCAGCCCACAGAAGGATGAAAACCGATTGCTTTGATAGCTGACAATCGCAATTGTTTATCAGTTTCATTTAATAACTGTAATAATTCAGTATCAAAATTGCCATTAACCGTTTCAGAAAGTATGGTCACTCCTTCTTTTTTTTCAGCCAAATCTTTTGAACCCAGTAATTTTTTTATTTTATTTTCTGCTTCCTGTACATAGATGGATACCTGGCAATGGTTAAGCACAGAAATAATAGAGGAACGGCGTATCAATTCATCTTCACTGTCCATCAACGGAACTATGATCGATTCCTGGAAGGCAATCTCAGCTAATACTTTAACCGCTTCACTCCGGATACTATCCACCGGGTGCTGCGCTATTATCGTGGTAAGCCATGGCTCAGCTTCTTTGATTTTCAATTCGCCCACAATTCTTAACGCTTCATTGACTACTTTCACCGATGGTTGATGCAGGGCATGAATGATCAACCGGTTGCTTTCTGCACTTCGACGGCTTCCCAGCATTCGTAATATGTATAACACTTCCAGTTCTGAACCCGTGTTTATTTTTTCTTCAATCAGTTCCCGTGCTGACGGATCATAGAGATTAAATTCTTCCTGGCTGAAAAACCGGCTGCTGATAGTTTTCATCAACGTTTTCAGGTATTGCTGATGTACCCTGAAAATACCAATGATCCATGCTACGGCGAGGCCAAGCAATACATAACTCAATGATTGCAGATCAAATAAATTCAGTTTTAAAAATACCAGAATAAATATTCCTGATAATAGATATGCAAAAGGGTCCATGATGCCTTTTACTATATTATGCGCTCTTAACCGCTCTAAGGTAGAAAGTGGCTGCATCAACGTCAGCAACACAGGGGAGTTAATGGCAGAATTTAATACATCTACTACGATAGCAGCCAATCCAAAAATATACAGAACATTTATACTGTTGTATGTAACGATATTGGTAAGCAATAAAGCCGTAATCAATAAAATAAGTATAATGGGAGCAATAATTAAGGCGGCACGGTTACCGACCCAGTATAATAAACGGCTGGTAAAAAGTATTTTAATTGCCAGGGCCAGTAATCTGGCAACGGCCATAAACTTGGCGATAAAACTGGCAAATTCCACATCTTTTTTATACGCATTCTTTACTTCCGAATAAAAACCAAAGTTGATAAGCACAATACAGGCAGAAACGATCAAAGAAAGTATGGCTACTCTCCTGATCAGCAAATTGGCACTAAAATCATTTATAATCGTATGTATACCGGAACCGTGTTTTACCGTTTCAGCCACCTGTTTTTTTGCTGTTTTATCCGACTTGAAAATTTGATGGAGAAAAGGAAATGATAGCAGGATAAATATAAAACCAGCGATGAGCAGGTTGGCTGTTCCTGTATAAGCTACAATAAGAACAGCTACAGAATACCCGATAAATTTTGCCGGAATATCGCCGGCACTGATCACACTAAATAAACGTTTACTCTGCCGTACATCGTATAATTGTGAAGCCATTCCCCAGAATAGCAGATTGTTCAGCAGGTACAACACATAAAACCAGGCCAGCATGAGTAAATAAAACCAGTTGCCGTTAATAAATGCAGCACCCACCCGGAATAAAATCATACTGAAAGCTAATATACAGGTAATGATCACCGATAGCCTGAAAGAGGAGACTTTGTGCTCCAGCTTGCCGTAAAAAAATCCCGCTGCCCATAGTAAAAAGGATGCTAAAACAAATACATAAGCCAGGTCAGTAACCGGAAAATGCTCCAGGAAACGGGAGAAAGAAGCCGTAAAAAAGAAGGCTATACCTGCACCCTGGAAAAACTGGAGCAGGAATAATTTTTGTACCAGCCACCATTCATCTCTCCGCACATTCAATGCTCGTAAAAAAGACCGGGATATTTTCATGCTGTATTTGTGTTATACCTTTTATATTTCATAAGTAATTCAATAATATCAAGTAATCATTTTGCTTTTACCACATAGAAAACAATAGGCTAACACAACTTGTACCCCCGCCACCGCGGGGTGGATAGGTACTTCTATGTGTTTTTCTTATGTATTTTATGTGCCTATTGTGGTTCAATAATTGGGCCTATTTATGAAGGATAATCGGTATAAATTATAAGTTGAATTTTATAAAATACAGGCATGCAA
>JANMLJ010000700.1:0-4540 GCA_031372465.1 Chitinophagaceae bacterium
GTTTCTGCTACGACTGGACCCGTGAAGTGCAAACCAGTGATCCCGGTTATTATAAATGGACACAATGGATTTTTCTCCAATTATTTAATAGTTATTTCTGTAACACAGAAAAAAAGGCATTGCCCATTTCTCTGCTGATAAAAAAGTATGAAACAATTGGAGCCATACCTAAAACAGGGCCTTTTATTCCCGGCAAACATTTTACAGCCGATCAATGGAAAGGCTATTCCAAACAACAGCAGGAAGAAATATTAATGAATCGTCGCCTGGCATTCAGCAAGTTTGGTGAAGTGAACTGGTGCGAAGCATTGGGAACTGTATTAGCCAATGATGAAGTGATAAATGGTGTTAGCGAAAGAGGAGGGCACCCGGTAGAAAAAAAGAAAATGCGGCAATGGTATTTAAGAATAACTGCCTATGCCGACAGATTGTTGGAAGGATTGGAAACAGTGGACTTTAGCGACAGCATGAAAGAAATGCAACGCAACTGGATCGGTAAAAGCGAAGGGGCGGAGATTGAGTTCGGAGTCGTGAGTCAGGAGTCTGGAGTTATTGACTCCGAACTCCCGACTCTTGACTCCTGGCTCAAAGTTTATACCACCAGGCCCGATACCATTTTCGGAGTAGACTTCATGGTTATTGCTCCTGAGCATGCACTGGTTACAGAAATAACCAGTCCGTCACAAAAAGAATCAATAGATAATTATTTACAGTATGTAAAAAGCCGAAGTGACAGAGAAAGGCAGGCTGAAGTAAAACAAATTACCGGTTGCTTTACCGGCTCTTATGCCATCAATCCATTTGATGGAAGAGAGATACCAATCTGGATCGCAGAATATGTATTGGCAGGTTATGGCACTGGCGCCATTATGGGCGTGCCTTGTGGCGATCAGAGAGATTTTGCTTTTGCCAAACATTTTAATATTCCTATCACCAATATTATAGGTAATTATTATACTGGTGAAGAAGCCAATCCAACCAAAGAAGCTACGTTACAAAAGAGCGGTTTCTTAAATGGTCTGCTGATGAAAGATGCAATTGGTGTAGCCAACAATAGAATTGAAGAACTGGGCATTGGCAAACGAAAAATAAATTTTAAAATGCGGGATGCAGGTTTCAGCCGTCAGCGGTATTGGGGCGAACCATTTCCGATTGTTTGGAAAGATGGGATTGCATATCCATTAGATGAAAATGAATTACCACTGGAATTGCCACATGTAGATAGTTATAAGCCCGGGCCGGATGGACAGGGGCCACTGGCAAATATTACAGAGTGGACCCTCATCCCCAACCCTTCTCCACAAGTGGAGAAGGGAGCGGCAAGAGTTCCTAAATATTCAGTGCATACACCAGTGCAATATGAATTGGCAAAACAAATGCGGAAAGAATATACTGAAGCGGAAGGGGTATTATGGGAACTTATCAGAGATAGTAAGTTGGGTGTGAAATTCAGAAGACAACACCCTATTGATAAATACATAGTTGATTTTATTTGCTTGCAGGAAAGATTAATCGTAGAAGCTGATGGAGGTTATCATGCTACTGAAGAACAAAAATTTTATGATGCAGAAAGGACAAGGGTACTTAATGACATTGGGTTTGAAGTAATCTGTTTTACCAATGAAGAAATAACTGAACATCCTTACAAAATAAAGGATAAAATAAAATCAAGAATCGAACAGAAAAAAGCGGAGTCCTCGCCCCTCCCCCCTCTCCACGAAGTGGAGAAGGGGCCGGGGGTGAGGGAAACCTCTACCATGCCCGGTTATGCCGGAAGCAGTTGGTATTTTCTCCGCTACATGGATCCTCACAATAACGAAACATTCTGTGACAGAAAAGTATCCGACTACTGGAACCAGGTGGACTTATACATTGGTGGCACTGAACATGCGGTTGGCCATTTATTGTACAGTCGTATGTGGACGAAAGTGATGTACGATTTGAATTTGATCAGCTTTGATGAACCCTTTAAAAAGTTGTTGAACCAGGGGATGATACAGGGGAGTAGTAGGTTTGTGTATAGGTTAATTCCTATGGGACCAGAACAACATGTCAAAAAAGTCAATGAAGAATATAAGAATCCAATTTTTGTTTCACACGGTTTTCTTACGCCATCTACTGACTCAGAAAAATTAAAAGCAATTCTGAGAGAAAATTATCCTGGGTTTATGTACGACCACCCAACGGACCAAGAGATATTTAGATACTTACCCCTTCATGTTGATGTAAATATTGTTGACGGAGTTGAATTAGATATCAAAGCATTCACAAAATGGAAACCTGAATATAATGATGCAAGTTTTATTTGTGAAGGGGATCAAATTTATAAGCCAGCATCAAAGAAGGAAGATGAATGGCAATTAGGAAAGTATTTCTGTGGCGTTGAAGTTGAAAAAATGTCCAAATCAAAATTCAACACCGTTAACCCCGATGAATTAGTAGCTAAATACGGAGCCGACACCTTCCGTATGTATGAAATGTTTCTCGGGCCGGTAGAAATGAGCAAACCCTGGGATACTAAAGGCATTGAAGGAGTGCATCGCTTCCTTAAAAAATTCTGGCGGTTATTCTTTAAGGAAACTAAAGCCCCTCCTGCGGAGGCAACCGAGCTTTCTGCGAAGGTTGGGAACGAAGTTCGGGGGGAGGCCTTAATAGTAACAGATGCAGAACCAACCCCGGAAGAATTAAAAGTATTACACAATACTATAAAAAAAATAGAACAGGATACCGAACGATTCAGTTTCAATACCGCTGTCAGCGGCTTTATGATTGCCACCAACGAACTCACCGATTTAAAATGTCATAAAAGAAAAATACTGGAGCCACTCTTAATATTATTAGCTCCTTACGCACCACACATTGCAGAAGAGTTATATGCGCAGCTACGCCAATCCCCCCTCTCCACTCCGTGGAGAGGGGTCGGGGGTGAGGTTAAACTTCCGGCCGGTAAAATTTCAATTCTTAATGCATCCTATCCTGTATTCCAGGAAAAATATGTAAAAGAATCATCGAAAGCATACCCTATTGCTATCAATGGTAAAACAAGACATGAAATTACTTTGCCATTAGACATCACCCAGCAACAAGTAGAAGATACAGTGCTGAAAGATGAAGTGGTGAAGAAATGGCTCGAAGGCAAACAACCTAAGAAGATTATCTATGTTAAAAATAAGATGATCAATATAGTAGCATAAAGAATACCGATGGTATACTAAAGTATATTTTTAATTAGCCATGGCTCTGTGATGTTGACCTTTGCCTCCGGGGTAACCGAATAGAAGTAAGGTCGCGAACCTGGTTCATAAGATAGGGCAATAATTTTTACCAACGGTGAATGTTAGAACGGTTTAACTCGTAATTTGAACGACCAAAACCATTTTTACATGAAGAAGTTATTTGCTATAGCCGCACTACTTTTTTCAATTCCACTTTTTTCGCAAATCAATTCAGCTTATTTTCTTTCCAATCCTTGTCTTACTCCGGATGGACAGACTGTTATCTTTAGTTTTGAAGGAGATCTTTGGAAAGCAACTATAAAAGACGGGCTTGCTTCCCGCCTCACAGCCATGCAGGGTTATGAAACCTCTCCAAGAGTTTCTCCCGATGGTAAGTGGATCGCTTTTACCGGGCGTCAATATGGCAATGGTGATGTTTTTATAATGCCGGTAGCCGGTGGCGAGGTGAAACAAATTACTAATCACAGCAGCAATGATGATGTAGCCAGCTGGAGCTGGGATTCCAGATCAGTTTATTTTAATAGCAACCGGATGGGACAGATTGCCGGGTTTAAAATGAATGCAGATGGCGGTACCCCAACAAGAGTATTTGGTAATTATTTTTTCCAGTTCGATCATAATTTAATAGAACACCCTTCAAGCGGTGAAATATTTTTTAATGATACCTGGGAGAGTAGCAACCAGGTGCAGCGCAAAAGATATAAAGGACCTTTCAACCCTGATATTCAATCGTACAACCTGAAAACAAAGCAGTATAAAAAATACACGGATTGGGAAGGGAAAGATTTTGGGGCCACCATTGATAAAAACGGAAATATCTATTTTATTTCTGACGAAGCGAATGGCGAATACAATCTGTACACATTGGATAATGGAAGAAAAAAGGGACTTACAAAATTTTCCTCCTCCATCAAAACACCCCAGGTAAATGCAAATGGCGGTAAAGTGGTTTTTGAAAAAGATTACCAGTTGTGGTTGTATGATGTAAAAGCAGGTAAGGAAACTAAGCTGGATATATCGATTCTTCGCAATAATACATTGCCCAAGGAAAAAGATGTTGATGTTAAAGGAAATATTACGGCGTATGATATATCACCAGATGGGAAAAAATTGGCTTTTGTGTCAAGAGGCGAACTATTTGTCAGCGATGTAGAAGGGAAATTCATTCAGCAAATAAACCGGGGTTCAGCAGAAAGAGTAACCGAAGTAAAATGGATGAGCGATAATAAAAAATTATTATTTACTCAAACAATGAATGGGTATACTAATTTATACACCATTGCTGCAGACAGCGCCAGGGCTCC
>JANMLJ010000012.1:0-1662 GCA_031372465.1 Chitinophagaceae bacterium
TCTGTAAATGTGGTTTTAACACCCAGGGTGGTAGAGCGGCCATTAAATTGTTTTTGCTGATCTATGGTATCTGCATAGTTGAATACCCCATTATTAAAATACCGGATAGTGGTTTTATTCAACCCATCGTTATCATCGTCCGTTATACCATAGCGAACCACCGTTTGCCAGAGCCTGTTTTTCTTTTTGAAAAGTTGCTTGTAGGTAAGCTGGTTGTCAGTTTGATTTCGCAATGTTGAGTTATCGTAAGCCCTGAAGCTCCGGTTAATAGTATCATAACGGGAATTAAGAAATTCGCCAATGTCAGTACCGGTAGTATAACTTTTTTTATAAGTATTGTTGGAAACTATTTTAAGAGAGGCCAGCGAATCAATCTTCCACTCGTATTTGGCAGTAATGGCATGTTGCTGGTTTAATGCATTCTTGTTGGTGTACCTGTTAGAATAGGTAAGCCCTGTTGGAAGAATATTTTGTGTAAGTGTAGTGCCAATATTTGTGGTTCCCAGCCGGTTATACCGGTATGAAAGGTTGATATTGTTTTTATCTTCCTTCCATTTATTGCTGAATAATGCCCCGGCTGTGTAAGCATCGGGCAGGCCTCTCAGGTTCCAGTCATTAAAATCATCTCCACCTCCAAAGCTGAAATAATAGCCGCTGAGTTCATCATACTCAGCATCATTTTCAATGCCCAGCTTCTGACGGTCTTCCCAATTCAGGCTGCCGGCATTAATATTCGTTCTTGTTCCATATAAGGATACTTTCTTTTTTCCTGTAAACCGGTTGTACAAGATTTTCGAATCAATAAACTCATTAAAATCGGTTCCGGCAATAATTTTTCCAAAAGCACCCTTCTTGGCATCTTCCTTTAGTTTAATGTTCACCGTTTTTCCTTCATTTCCGGTAGTCATTCCGGTTAGTTTTTGCTGTTCTGTTTTTGTGTCAAACACCTGTACCCGGTCTACAGCTTTGGCAGAAATGTTTTGTGTCGCCATAGTAGGGTCATCACCAAAAAATTCTTCACCATCCACTAACACTTTGTCAACCCTTTTACCCTGCGTTACTATTTCTCCCTTACTATTTACGGTAAAGCCGGGTAATTTTTTCAGCAAATCTTCCACCGTTGCGCCATCTTTTACTTTAAAACTGTCGGCAACAAATTCTGTTGTGTCTCCTTTTATCCGGATAGCTGTTCCGGTTCGTATCACTACTTCATCCAGCAGTTTACTTTTTTGAGTCATAAAAACATCACCAATATTAGCATCGCCTTTTACATCCAGACTTTCCATATAATCTGCAAAACGAGGAAATGAAACCAGCAGCAGATACTGACCTGTATCGGTTTTAGGCAAAACAAATTTTCCATTCTGGTCGCTACGGGCAAAACTTACAAGAGTTGTATCTGATTTGCGGAGAAGAGAAACAACAGCATGATGAAGATTTCTCTTTTCAGATGAGTCAGTCACTCTTCCGCTAATTCCTACCCGCTGTGCATGGGCAGAAATAAAAGCAAGCAGTAACAGGCAGGTGAAAACAACCGGTTTACACATGTTGGTTATTTGGTTTGCCCTTTAAAATATCAATTTGGCAATACTTCAGAGTTGACATTTATAGGAACAGTACAAAATTGATGATTTTCGGTTAACATAAAGGTATACCAAACCA
>JANMLJ010000013.1:0-12487 GCA_031372465.1 Chitinophagaceae bacterium
TATTACTCAGAATGTCTAAAACCAAATAGCAGATATTAAAACTCATATCCTCGTCATCTCCTGTTCTATAGTGATTAGCCTCCTCAATAATCTGTTGCACCGTACTGTCTGTCATAGCATTTCGTCTTAACAGGGGTCTGATTTTCTTTAATAATACCGTATCAACTTTTCCCTTTTTATCACCAGCCCTCAATATTGAAAGCAATGAGTCCGTATTATCAGATTGTGCATGGGCCTGGTAGCAGTTGGTTGCCAGGCAGAAGCAGATTAGTATAGAAATAAAAATCTTAATCATTATTGCTGTTGTTTGGGTAATTGAATGATAAATGTTGTTCCGATTCCCTGTTCGGTTTCTACGGTGAGCTGGCCGCCATGCCCTTTCGTTACAATATCATATGCCAAACTCAACCCCAACCCTGTGCCCTGTCCTGTTGGTTTGGTGGTAAAGAAGGGTTGAAATATTTTATCGAGTATTTTTTGGGGGATGCCTTGGCCATTATCACGAACAGAAATAAAAACTTTATCACCAACCTTTTTTGTACTTACCCAAACAGTCGGGTTATGTTTATAATCGGGGTCTAAAAACCCCCCTTGCGGGGGTAGGGGGGCCGCATAGAACGCATTGTTGATTAAATTAAGAATCACCCTTCCAATATCCTGAGGAATAATACTGATATTGCCACTCGTTTCATCAAAATCTGTTATCATCGTAGCATTGAACGATTTGTCTTTTGCCCGCAAACCATGATAGGCCAGCCGTAAATACTCATCGGCCAGTTTATTAATATTGGTTAGTTCCTTTTTGCCACTGCCGCTACTGGAGTGTTGCAGCATTCCTTTTACAATATCTCCTGCCCGTTTGCCGTGATGATTTATTTTTTCTAAGTTTTGTTTTAAATCCTGTGCTATCTGTTTTGCATCTGCAGTATTTCCCTTATCAAGTTCAGTATTCATTTCATCTACAAGTTCAGTACTTACTTCACTAAAATTATTTACAAAGTTCAATGGGTTTTGAATTTCATGAGCAATGCCTGCGGTCAGTTCGCCAAGGCTTGCCATTTTTTCGGATTGGATGAGTTGGGATTGGGTGGCTTTTAATTCAACCAGCGTTTGCTCAACATTTTTTTTCTGCTGCTCTATTTCTCTTTTTTGCTTATTCAATAATTCGTTTGCTTTTTTACGGTGGCGGTTATTTCTAAAAAGCAAAAAAGTAATCAGCATAAACACAGCGATTCCAGCCAATAAGCTGTAGGTTCTGATTTTGTTTTGGGTTTTAATTTTTTCTTCCTGAAGTTCCAGTAACCGTAGTTGTTCATTAAATCCTATATTCTGAAATCGTTTTACTTTTTCTGTATTAGTCATACTATCTTTTGCTACCATAGCCAACCCCTGGTATACAAACGCACTATCCAAGTTATTTCTTACTTTAAAAACTTCTGATAGGGTAGTATATGCGTCTTTTAATCCGTAGAGGGAACCAGTAGATTGAAAAATGTGCAGCCCTTTTCTTGCATACCAAAGACTTGAATCGCTGTCACCTGTTTTACTTAATAAACTGGAAAAATATAAATATGCTTCCGCAAGTGACTGCAAGTTATTTTGACCCTGACTTTCCTGGATTGCTTCAGATAAGTACTGTCTTGATAATCTATAATTTCCTTTATTAAAATAAATTAAGCCAATGGTGTTTAAAATTTTCCCCCTGTACTTGTTAGTATAGTCATTTGCTTTATGTTCCAATGCTCGCAATTCAAAAAAAAGTGCGGAATCTTGTTTACCCTGGCTTAAATAGGTTAACCCCAATTGGATATGAGCAAATGACAACAGCGACATGTCCTCAATTTCAGTAGAAATTTTTTCACATTGTTTAAGGTGATGTAATTGCTGCTCAATATTACCAATGGACCTATAAACGTTGCCCAATTGAAGGTGAACGGCAGCAAGCCCAACTAAACGGGCCTTTCTGGGGGTTAGATCTTTTGATAAGTGCCAGGCAGTTTTTTCACTTTCCGGGTTTTCTGCTATTTTTAAAGCATTTAGTAAATATTCAAGTGCCAGGGGATAATTTCCCACATTCACTGATCCGTATGCCACAAATACCGAAGCGTCAACTTCTTCCAATTTGAGATTCAATTTCCTTGTAAGGGTTACACGTTGCTCAGCAAAATAAACTGAGCTATCAGGTTTGGAGTCTGAATAATATTGTGATAACGCCGTTAGTAGATCTATTTTGATTGTATCATGCTTTGAATTCTCTAATTCCTGAAGTAAGCTATCAATGTATGATAGTTGTGCTTTCGCATTTGTTGTTTGAAACAGGAAAAATAAAGTATAGATAAAGTACTTAATCATTACAAATATTTAAATCTGTTCCTGATAGGGTAAAAGTATACTAAATTCACTTCCTTCCCCCTCCTTCGTCTCCACCCTCAATTCCCCCCCATGTGCTTTTACAATATCATAACTCAACGACAAACCTAAACCGGTTCCCTGCCCGGTGGGTTTGGTGGTAAAGAATGGTTGAAAGATTTTGTCGAGTATTTTTTGAGGGATGCCACCCCCATTGTCAGATACTTTTATTGTAATACTCCGACCCCCTAAAGGGGGCTGAATCGAACTTGTTGCTATGCTAACAGTTGGTTCATATCCTGCAATATTTTGCTTACTCTTTTCATTGACAACATAAAAAGCATTCGTAATCAAATTCAATATCACTCTTCCGATATCCTGCGGAATAATATTAATATTACCAATTGACTCATCATAATCTGTTTTCATCGTTGCATTGAAGCTTTTATCTTTTGCACGAAGACCATGATACGCTAAGCGTAAATATTCATCTGCTAATGCATTGATATCAGTTGGTTCTTTTTTGCCACTACCTCTACTGGAATGTTGGAGCATTCCTTTTACAATGGCATCGGCTCTTTTACCATGGTGAATTATTTTTTCTTCGTTGTCGGTAACATCCTTTGCTATTATTTTTACTTCATCATAATTTCCTTTCTCAATTTCTACATTCATCTCAGCAAGCAACTCTTTATTCACTTCCGAAAAATTATTGACGAAGTTTAACGGGTTCTGAATTTCATGGGCAATGCCGGCAGTGAGTTCACCAAGGCTTGCCATTTTTTCTGATTGAATGAGTTGGGATTGGGTGGATTTAAGTTGAGTAAGTGTAATTTGAATTTCATCTTTTTGGTGACGAAGTAATGTATTGGCTTCTTTTTGCTTTTTATTATTTCTATAAAAAATAAACGCAATCAATAAAAACACTGCTAACACCGTAAATAGGGCATATTGTTTTAATTGATTTTGAAAAGCTGCTTTTGCCCGTTTCGCCTCATTTTGGCGTTCCTCTTCCTGGGCAATCATTATTTGTAAAGATTGAATATCGCCAGCACCGAATAAACTTTCTTTAGTTGTAGTAGCCAATTTATAATAACGATAAGATTCCTTGCTGTTGACAGGTTCATAGAGTTCCGATAATAAAGTACTTGCTTCAATAATGTTTTTCTTTAAATAAATGGGTTGGGCCTCCGCCACAGCTCTTTCCGCATAATAGATACCGGAATCCCGTTTATTCTCCTTTTTATATAAGTTGGCTATACTCATATAAACTTGTGAAAGTGCACGATGATTATTGGTATCAATTATATTCAGAACTTTTTGATAATACTCCATCGCATGAATTGGGTCTCCTTTTTTTGCTTCAAGATCTCCCAGGTACTGGAAAATGGAAGGTCTCCCATTTTCCCTGCTCAATACCAAAGCCCTGTTCAGAAAAAATGAAGCGGAATCCAGTTGCCCCGTTTCAATGTACAGGGTCCCCAAACTTCTGCTTTCAATGCTCATACTACCTGTATCAGAATTGGCTTCAGCTATCTGCAATGCCTTTTTTCCGAAATCGATCGCTTTTGGAAAGTCTTTTAATGCTTTATAAACCGAACCGATGAAAACGAAAGGCCATTTTATTTCTTTATCCAGCTTGTTCTCTTCTGCTATTTGCAGGGCCTCAAACGCCATAGATAAAGCCTTTGGTAAATTGCCGGTATTAGTCAATACGCCACTGGTAAATGATAAGGCCCTTATTTCTCCTGTTGGAAATTTTATTTTTCTTGCTAAAGCCAGGGCCTTTTCGCTATAGTATAAAGCAGAATCAGGATTTATCCCACTTAAAGAATTACATAAAGAAACCATTTTCAACACCCGGCCTGTATCTGTAGTGGCAATCGACAACTCGTATTTTAAACGATCAACCGTTTTGTTTTGCGAAAAACTAATACTACAGGATAAAAAGCATAACAGTATTAAAAATGAGGGCTTCATCATTCAATGGTTTTAAAAGGTAAAGTAATAGTAAACTCAGAGCCGGCTCCTTCCGTTGTTTGTACGTTCATACCGACCTTGTCTGCCGGCAGGCAGGTTGTCGCGATATTTATCGGGAGGACCCCACCATGCTTATGCAGGTAAACTGATTGTAAATTCTGTTCCTTCATTTTCTTTTGTATTTACTTTTATCTCCCCGCCATGTGCTTTTACAATATCATAACTTATCTGAACAACATATTTGCACGGATGAATGGATTGCACTGATTTAAATAGTTTATGTATTATTTTCTTCATCAGTCCCTTCTTCATTTTGAAGCGTATTGTTTACAAGTGTTATCAAATCATTTTTATCAGGCAAGTACAATTGATACTGGCTTACAAATAGCTGGCTGTTCATACCATAGGTAGCATACTCTACCAACATTTCATCTTTATCTTTTGAGAGTATAATGCCAATGGGTGGATTATCAGCTTCTGTATTTTCTTCGTTAGCAAAGTAACCAAGGTACATATTCATCTGTCCTATATCATCATGTTGTACTTCGTTTATTTTTAAATCAATTAATACGAAGCAGCGGAGAATGCGGTGGTAAAATACAAGGTCAACCCGGTAGTGTTTGTTATTAATGGTCATGCGGTATTGCCTGCCTACATAGGTAAAGCCCTTGCCCAGTTCCAATAAAAACTGTTGCAGGTTATTGCACAAATGATTTTCCAGTTCCTGCTCAGAAGGAAGTTCTTCATCTGGTATTTTTAAGAACTCAAAAACATAAGGGTCTTTCAAAATATCTTTTGCTGTTGTTATCTCTTGGCCTTGTGAAGCAAGCTGTAAAATTTCTTCTTTTTTTTTACTGAGTGCCAGACGTTGAAAGAGGGCTGTATTTTTCTGTCGCACTAATTCCCTTACATTCCAGTTTTCCAACTGTGTTTGCTTTTCGTAAAAGCTTCTTTCTAATGGGTCATCTATTTTCAAAAATTCCACCACATGGCTCCAGCTCAATTGGTGCGACACTGTCGCACCAATTGGGTAAGCCAGGTAAAACTGCCTGAACCGCTTTACATTGCTGGCACTAAACCCCTTGCCATGTAATAGCGAAAGGTCTTTGGCCAAATTGCTGATGAGTGCCTTGCCATATTCGGCCCTTGCGTTACCGCCCTGCTCAAATTCTACAATGTGCTGGCCAATTTGCCAATAGGTTTCAAGCAATTGGGTGTTTACAGCTTGTGTTGCTTTTACCTGACCTGACTGGTAGATGTCAGAAATTTTTACCAGTAAATGCTCGTAGCCAGGCTGAGGAATATTTTTTGAAACGAATTCTTCCATATAAAAAATATTTTAAGAATTAGTTATTGGTAATTGAATACTAAATTCACTTCCTTCTCCTTCTTTCCCTGCCCGTCCGTCAGGCGGGGTTTCCACCTTCATCCCGATAGCTATCGGGACTCCACCATGCCTATCCTGGCAATATGATTGTAAATTCTGTTCCTTCATTTTCTTTTGTATTTACTTTTATTTCCCCACCATGCGCTTTTACAATATCATAACTTAATGATAAACCTAAACCTGTTCCTTGCCCGGTTGGTTTGGTGGTGAAGAAGGGTTGAAATATTTTATCCAAGATTTTTTGCGGGATACCACCCCCATTATCAGATACCTTTATTTCAATACTCCGACCCCCAAGGCCCCCCTGCGCGAACTTCGTTCCTTCCCTTCGCTCCGCTTGGGAACCCGAAGGGAGGGACAATCGCTTCGTAGCAACTTTAACGGTGGGTTCGTAACCGGCAATGATTTGTTTTGATTTTTCATTGACAACGTAGAATGCATTGGTAATTAAATTCAATATCACTCTCCCAATATCCTGCGGAATAATATTGATGTTGCCAATGTTTTCATCAAACTCCGTTTTCATAATAGCATTGAACGATTTATCCTTTGCTCTTAATCCATGATACGCTAATCGTAAATATTCATCTGCTAATGCATTAATATCGGTTGGTTCTTTTTTGCCATTACCTCTACTGGAATGCTGCAACATTCCTTTAACGATCGCGTCGGCTCTTTTGCCATGATGAATTATTTTATCTTCATTGTCTATTACATCATTGGCTATTGCTTTTGCATCAGCTAAATTTCCTTTATCCATTTCCTCTTTCATTTCTACCAGTAATTCCTTATTCACTTCAGAAAAATTATTAACGAAATTCAACGGGTTTTGAATTTCATGGGCGATGCCGGCGGTGAGTTCTCCCAGTGAAGCCATCTTTTCGGATTGGATGAGTTGGCTTTGAGTGGATTTCAAATTGGTAAGCGTTGTTTCTAAAACAGTATTTGCTTTTTGCTTTTGACGGTTGTTGCGGTAAAGAATTAATGCTACAACCATAATACCACTCAGCAGCGCAATCAAGCCAAGCATATTCATTCTATTTGCATAGGCTGTTTTTTCGTCATCCAGTTTTTTTAAACGAAGCTTTTCATTGAAGGCAAATTTTTGGTAGTCGATAAGACTGGCTATCCTGGCATTTTTCAGACTATCGTTTAATTTGTTTGATAATTGCTCATACTTTAAGGCACTGTCTTTATTATTACTTAAATGATATGCATTAGCAATGCTTTGGTACCCAATCCGGATCCACAAATCTATACCGTAGCGCCGGGCTGTTTCCAATGTTTTATTTGCATAATACAGGCTTGAATCTTTGTTTTTCTGAAGCAGGAAAAACCTGGTGAATACAAAATAGGAGATAGTTAATTGCCGGATATGGTTTTCTGCCTGGTTTACTTCAATCGACTTACGAAAAAAATTCCTTGCCGAATCCATTTCACCTTTTTCACTATAGATATTAGCCATGCGAGAATAAACATTTCCAACCCTTTTGTACCCGGCTTTTTCAGCAATCTCCAGTCGCTTTTTTTGTATTGCGAGCCCAGAATCTCCAGAAAGAGCATCGCTAAGGTTAGCCATCGCTAGGTATATTATTTTGGCGTTATTGATTGACTTCCCCAGCTTCAATGTTTCCTCGTAAGATGATTTTGCTTTTTCGAATTCACGCAGCGCTGTCCATAGGGTTCCCATCATATGATAATTGATACCCAAAATGGCAATCCGTGCCTCATGGCCGTTTGTACCGTTGGAGAAAGTCCATGGCCTCCAGTTATCGGATTCATTCTTTTTATCACCTGCCAGTTTCATGGCTTCAGAAAAGTATTCATACGCTTTCGTAACATTCCCCATATCTGTTAAGGCAATCGCAGCCTGGCTATAAGCATCAGCTTGCCATAATTTCATATTCAATTTTTTGGACAGCGACAATTGCTGTTCCTGGAAATATAACCCGCTGTCTGCTATATAATCCTGGTAATAAAAACCCAGGCTGCGGAAAGCAGCCATCTTTATGGTATCATTCTTTTCTGATTGTACAGAACGCTTCAGGCTATCGGCCTGCTTTGCGGTTACGTATCCCCAGGTAGGGTCTATTTGTGCTATTGTGGATGCAGGGATAAGGCAAAGCAGGGTTATTTTTAAAAATGATTTCATTATTTCTGGTTAAGAGGTAATTGTATAATAAATGTAACAATAAATTCCCTCTACGTCTTAACTGTTACCGCTTACAGGGAAATTGTGATTTCTCAAGATAAGCATACATTGTTTCAGGATATTAAAAAGAAGAATGACCCTGTACGATGCAAAAATGGCCGCCCCTTTCAGGACAGCCATTTTCAATTTTGATAAAGACCAGTCAAATCAAAAACAATATTTCCCTTCCCCTATCATTTTATCGGCAATTCTTCTTCTTGCATCTTTACTATTAAAGGGTTCAGCTTTGGTAAATCTTTTTAATCCCATTAATATCATGCGCTGTTCATCACCATCAGCAAATGCATTGACCGCATCTTTTCCTGATTTATTTACTTTATCTGCTGCATCGTAGAGATAAGTTCTCATTATATCCATGTTAATCTGGCAAGCAGCTTCTCCTTTTTGTTCCACCATCTTCATCACCCGCAGCAATACACTTTCTGCATTGAATGTTTCAATGGCCATATCAGCAATATTCATCAGCACTTCCTGCTCGGTATCTATTTTCATCATCAGTTTTTGTACAGCAGCACCCGATGTCATTAAAATTGCTTTCTTCAAATTCGCAACCAGCTTTCTTTCTTTGGCAAATGGCGTTTCATCTTCTGCACCAAAATCAGGAATACTCATCAGTTCTTTTTGCACAGACATCGCCGGGCCCATCAAATCAAGCCTTCCACCCATGGCTCTTTTCAAGGTCATATCCAGGGTAAGCAAGCGATTAATTTCATTGGTGCCTTCATAGATGCGATTGATACGGCTATCACGATAAGCCCTGGAAATATTATACTCTGCACTAAAGCCATTGCCTCCATGCACCTGCACTCCTTCATCCACCACAAAATCCAATACTTCGCTGCCATATACTTTCAGCATGGCACATTCAATGGCAAATTCTTCTGCGGCACCCAAAAGACATTCATTCTCCGGTTTTCCCGCTTCATGTAGCTCCTGTTCTTTTTCATCGATCCATTTTGCGGTACGATAAGTAGCTGATTCGCCCACAAAAACTTTGATCGCTGCTTCCGCTAATTTATGTTTAATGGCTCCGAAATTAGATATTGGCTGCTTAAACTGTTCTCTTGTTTTTGCATACATCACTGTTTCTGTCAATGCACTTCTTGCACCACCCAACGCCGCTGCACATAATTTCAAGCGGCCAATATTCAAAATGTTGAAAGCAATCTTATGACCTTTACCAATTTCACCCAGCAAGTTTTCTACCGGTACTTTACAATCCTGGAAATATAATTGTACGGTAGAAGAACCTTTGATTCCCATTTTATGTTCTTCAGGTCCTTGTGTAAATCCTTCTGTTCCTCTTTCGATAATAAAACCGGTAAACTTATCGCCATCAATTTTTGCAAACACGGTGTACACCTGTGCAAAACCTCCATTGGTAATCCAGCATTTCTGCCCGTTCAAAATATAAAATTTACCATCATCGCTCAGTTTAGCAGATGTTTTTGCACCCAGTGCATCACTACCACTATTAGGCTCTGTTAAACCATAAGCACCGGCCCATTCACCGCTGATCAATTTGGGAATATATTTTTCTTTTTGTGCCGGCGTTCCAAAATAAAGAATCGGCAATGTACCAATACCTGTATGTGCTGCAATAGCCACAGAAAATGAATAGCCTGCGCCGAGGTATTCATTAATGATAGTAGCGGTAACAAAATCTTTTCCCAATCCACCATATTCTTCGGGAAAAGAAGTAGCTAATAAGCCCTGTTCACCGGCTTTGGTTAATAAGGATTTCATCAATCCCGGTTCCAGGCTATCAATGCGGTCGAGGTTCGGATATATTTCTGCATCCAGGAACTGGTTACACATTTCCTTTATCATCAACTGTTCTTCACCAAATTCTTCCGGAATAAAAGTAGCAGAAGCAGATGATTCTTTAATTAACCATTCGCCGCCTTTCAATATGTTTTTTGTTGCTGTTGCAGTACTCATTGTATTGGGGTTTAAAATTTTTTTATTATGCCTTCATTTTTTGCAACGGGTTTCACCCGATGCTATTCATATTTTACCCTTCCAGGGTTCTGATACATTTGTCGTTTTCCATTCTCCGGGTTTCACCCAGAGCTATTTACATTTTACCCCTCCGGGGTAATGATACATTTGTCGTTTTTTTTCTCCCGATTTTATCGGGGGAGCAATTCACATTTTAGACTTCCGGAGTAACGCACCTATTCACCAGTCACTATTGACAATTCACTATTCTTACTTCAAATTATCATACACCACCTGCAAGACTTCTTTACACACATCGATTCTGTCTGATGGTACCCTTATCAATGCTTCGTTCAACGTTTCATCTGCTAATGACATGGTTTCTTCCTGCAATTTTTGTCCTTGCTTTGTCAGGTATATTAAATTAATCCGCCGATCGTTTTGTGATGCCACCCTTTTCACCAGATTTAATTTCTCCAGGTTATCAATTAATCTTGTCAGGCTTGGCTTATCTCTGAATGTTGCATTACAGAGTTCTTGCTGACTGATACCTTCCTGTTTCCATAAGTGATACAATACACTCCATTGCTCAATAGTAATAGAAAGACCTGCCGTATTAAATTTTTTTTGCAACCTGCGGGCAATGGCAGTAGAAGCCTTACCGGTAATAAAGCTGTATAATTCCCCTTTTTTAAATTGGTTGTTTGGCATATAGTTGTTTGTGCAACTATCCAAAATTAATAGTATTTTTGAAATACACAAGTTAATTTTCATAAAATTTTGAAACAAAATGATGGAGCCCTGCCAGCTACCATATAAGAATTCTACTATTTGCTATTACCGGTTTGGTGCTGGACCCAAACTGGCCGTTTGTTTTCATGGATTTGGGGAAGAGGCAGCTGTTTTTGGCTTTTTGGACAGTTATGCAGGTGATCAATACACATTTCTCTCTATTGATCTCCCTTTTCATGGTAAAACGGAATGGAATGATGGCCTCACTTTTTCAACGACCGATCTTATTCAAATCGTAGATAAAATTATTGGCAATGACCAGCAAAAACTAACGCTTCTGGGTTTTAGCCTTGGCGGACGAATAGCGCTTTGTTTATACCAGGCAATGCCGGAAAGAATTGAAAAAATTGTATTGTTAGCACCCGACGGATTAAAAACAAATTTTTGGTATTGGCTGGCTACACAAACCTGGTGGGGAAATAAATTCTTTGGATTTACGATGAAGAAACCACAGTGGTTCTTTGGATTTTTGAAAGGGCTGAACAAATTAAAATTAGTGAATGCCAGCATTTTTAAGTTTGTAAATTATTATATCGGTGACGCAGAAGTCAGACGTTTGCTTTACGCCCGGTGGACAACTTTACGTAAACTGAAACCCCAATTAAAGAGGATAATAAATAATATTGTTGAAAACGATACCGCTATACGATTGGTGTATGGTAAACATGACCGGATCATTCGCTCTTCAACCGGAGAAAGATTTAAAAAGGGAATTGATAAGCAATGTACATTGCTGGTTATTCATTCCGGCCACCAGGTATTGCATGAAAAGCATATAAAGGAAATATTGCCGGCTTTGCTTCACTGATACTAGCTTTGTTCAATAATACCATTTAGATATTAAAAATACATTTTTGCACACGGATAAAACGGGTTGGATAGATGAACACAGATTATTTTGATAAATCAAAATCCTGGATTTCTGCGTAGCAGAAAAATCCCCGCCTGAATGACTCAGTCGGGCAGGTGTGTTCATCTGTTTAGTCCGTGTCATCCGTGTGCAAATACACGGCAAATGAATATATTCTCAATAGCTTACTTTTAATTGGTATAAAATGATTCTTCTCTGTATTATCATATTATTATTTACCCTGTACAGCCTTTTAATTATTTATTACTGGTTGGTCTGGAAATCAATTCCTGATTTTATTCCTTCCATTCCATCATCAACATTGAAAATAACTGTCATCATCCCAGCGAGGAATGAAGAAGAGAATATCGGGCAATTATTAACTGCTTTACAGAAGCAATCTTATCCTTCGTCATTAGTTGATGTAATAGTAGTAGATGATCATTCAACAGATAACACAGCAGCAATTGTGCAGCAATATGCTGGCGTTAAATTAATTCAACTAAAAGATGGTGGCATCAACTCCTATAAAAAGAAAGCCATTGAAACGGGCATTGCTGCTGCTACCGGCGAAATGATTGTAACCACCGATGCTGATTGCCTGCCTTCGACTAACTGGCTGAAATCGATAGCCCTTTATAAAGAAGAAAATAAATCAGCTTTGATTGCAGCTCCGGTTGTCCTCACCCCCAACCCCTCTCCACTTCGTGGAGAGGGGGGCAACAGACTCCTCTCCATATTTCAGCAGCTTGATTTTATGGTTTTGCAGGGAATTACCGGTGCTGCTGTACATAAAAAGAAAATGTCGATGTGTAATGGCGCCAACCTGGCATACGAACGAAAAATTTTCTACGAAGTAAGCGGGTTTGCCGGTATAGATCATATCGCTTCCGGTGATGATATGCTGCTGATGCATAAGATATGGAGACAGTATCCTGGAAAAGTTCATTACCTGAAATCAACAGAAGCTATTGTT
>JANMLJ010000016.1:0-7131 GCA_031372465.1 Chitinophagaceae bacterium
CTGAACAGGTACGAAAAGTAAAAAGAAGTGAAAGCGGATTAATTATTGACCCGATTACATTACTGGCCGATGCCACTATTGGCGATGCATTGAAACTGATGCGGGAAAACAAGATCGGCGGTATTCCCATCATTGATAAAAGTGGAAAATTAGTCGGCATTCTTACCAACCGTGACCTTCGGTTTGAAGAAAATATGAAGCGAAAAGTAAGCGAAGTGATGACCAAAGAAAATCTCTACACAGCCCCCGAAGGAACTGACCTGAAAAAAGCGGAACAGCTTTTTAAGAAAACAAAAGTTGAAAAACTACCTATCATCAATAAGCAGGGGAAACTAACGGGACTATTTACTTACAGCGATATTTTAAAACTGAAAAGTCATCCAAATGCTGTGAAAGATCAGTTTGGGCGTTTACTAGTTGGTGCGGGTGTTGGCATTACCAAAGATTTGCTTGACAGGGTTGCTGCCCTTCAAACAGTAGGGGCTGATGTAATTGCCCTTGATAGCGCACATGGTCATAGCAAAGGAGTAATTGCCGCATTGAAAGACGTAAAAAAGAATTTCAAAAACATAAATGTAATTGCCGGAAATGTAGGCACAGCCGCCGGCGCAATAGCATTGGCCGAAGCAGGTGCCGATGCCATCAAAGTTGGAATCGGCCCCGGTTCTATTTGTACTACCAGGATTGTTGCTGGTGCAGGTGTGCCACAGCTTACTGCTATCATGGAAGCTGCTACTGCAGTAAAAGGAAAAAATATTCCTATAATTGCGGATGGTGGTATCCGTTATACAGGAGATATGGTAAAGGCATTAGCCGCAGGCGCGAGTAGTATAATGATGGGTAGCATTTTTGCAGGTACCGAAGAAAGTCCGGGTGAAACAATTATCTATGAGGGAAGAAAATTCAAAGAATACCGGGGTATGGGTTCACTGGGGGCCATGGCAACCGGAAGCAGTGATCGTTATTTCCAGGATGTGGAAGATGATGTAAAGAAATTTGTACCGGAAGGCATTGAAGGACGGGTGGCTTATAAAGGTTTATTAAAAGAAGTGGTATATCAATACACCGGTGGTCTCCGTGCCGGCATGGGTTATTGTGGTGCTGCATCTATTAAAGATTTACAAAAAGCAATATTTGTAAAAATCACCAATGCGGGTATGAGAGAAAGTCATGCACACGATATTGAGATAACAAAAGAGGCGCCGAATTATAGCAGGAGGTAAAAAACCCTGTCCCTAAAGGGAACTTAGGTCACTAAGTCATTTCTTACTTTAATAATTTTTAAAGAAAAAAGAAAGCACAGTTTATATTTAAAGACTCTTCCCCTCCTTGGAGGGGCGAATTGAGGAATATATTTAACTGTAAGAAATCGGGGTGGGTTTTTGTACACTGTATTTCTTAATAATAAATGAATTTCCAAATCCCCTCCTGAGTTTATCGAAGGATGGGAATAGGAAAATTTACACTTTGAGAAATAGTACAGGGGTTCTACATGCTACTATCAACGTCCCTTGTGTCATACTGAATTAGTATTTTTACCAAAATCAATTTGTTTGAAACGATTTATCAATTTATACATAGCTATCGGTAGTGGAATATTACTCTGGGCTGCCTGGCCGGTATCCTCACTTACCTTTTTCATTTTTGTGGCGTGGGTACCATTGCTCTGGTTAGAATCAAAAATTGAAAGCCGGAAAAAATTTTTTGGCCTAACTTATATCACCATGTTTATCTGGAATGTATCTACCACCTGGTGGATATGGAATGCATCACCGCCGGGAGCAGTTGGCGCATTTTTGGCAAATAGTTTATTAATGTGTTTACCGTGGCTTGGATTTAAAATTGCCAAAAAATGGATGGGAGAAAGAATTGGATATGTTGCTCTGATTGCTTTCTGGATGTGTTTTGAATATATCCATTTACAGGATTGGGGATTGAGCTGGCCCTGGTTGACTTTAGGCAATGCATTTGCTACGCATCCGGAATGGGTACAGTGGTATGAGTACAGCGGAACAAGTGGTGGTACGCTATGGATTTTACTCAGCAATGTTTTTATTTTCGCCTTTTTTAAGGAATATCAAAAGAACGGGAGATCTAAAACTTATTTTGCCTTGATGGCTGCCTGGCTTATATCATTTATTGCCCCAACGGTAATTTACAACTTAACAGTTCGGTATGAAGCGGATGTTTATGATAATAAAAATGTGGTTGTCGTTCAGCCCAACATTGATCCCTATGAAAAAGTTTCCGAAGCTGCGGGTTCTTTTGAAGGACAATTACAAAAATTAATTTCATTGAGCGAACAGCAGGTAGACAGTAATACGGCGCTTATCGTATGGCCGGAAACAGCATTATATAGCGCCTCAAGAATTGATGAACTTGGATTGAAAGAAAATTTTTTCCTGAATCCCCTCCGCAGTTTTTTAAGCCGTCATCCCAACGCATCATTATTTACCGGGATTGAAAGCTTCAGAATGTTTAACAGTAAAACAAAATACTCTGAAGAATTTAATGGCCAGCATTTCGAATCATTTAATGGCTCCATGGTGATTGACAGCTCCGGTGCACAATCATTTTATCATAAGTCAATGCTGGTGCCGGGTGTAGAGACCTTGCCCTGGTTTTTAAAATTCATTGATAAATGGTTTGAAAAGTTTGGTGGCACTTCAGCAGGTTATGCCAAACAAAAAGAAAGAACGGTATTGACAGCAAAGGGTGGTTTTATCATTGCCCCTTCCATTTGTTACGAAAGTATCTATGGAGAATTTATGAGCAAATATATTCGTAATGGTGCCAATCTTATTTGTATCATCACCAATGATGGCTGGTGGAAAAAAACTCCCGGTCATAAACAACACATGAATTATGCACGGCTAAGGGCTATTGAAACAAGGACCTGGGTGGCCCGGAGTGCCAACACCGGTATCAGTTGTTTTATTGATCCGGATGGAAGAGTTATCAACCCTCAACCATATAATACAGCTGCTGCTATCAAACTATCCTTCAGTATAAGAAATACAAAAACATTTTTTGTAAAGAATGGTGATGTTCTTTCAAAAATAATGGTGGTACTTAGTATTTTTCTTCTTGGATGGAATATTGTGTTGAAAATAATGAAAAAGTTTATTGCAAAAGGGAAAAAACTCAACACAGAGGAAAAGGGGAATACATGAGTTTCACGGAGAAAGTAAATCGGGAAGACAACCCTCTGTGTAACTTCTCTCCTCTGTATCTCCGTGTTGAAAATGTATTTTTTAGTATAGCCGCTATTAACAATTCGTAAAAAAATGAACAAACAGCTCGTATATCAAAACAAAAAAATTTCTTACAGCATTAATGGTACGGGCAAAACTGTTATCCTCCTTCACGGTTTTGGCGAAGATGGTGATGTATGGAATAACCAAATCAGGCCTCCCCAAACCCCTCACAAGGAGGGGCTTCCAACCGCACAAGGCCAGCTTACTCAACATTCATTCCTGAGTGATAAATTCAGGTTAATCATTCCTGACTTACCCGGCAGTGGTCAATCTGAAATGATTGATGACATGAGCATGGAAGGAATGGCGGAAGTCATAAAGGCTATAATAGAAACGGAGTCTGAAAACCCCCTTGCGGGGAGTAGGGGGGCCGTCCTGATCGGCCATAGCATGGGCGGATATATCACATTAGCTTTGGTTGAAAAATATCCTCAAATCATTTCAGCATTCGGTCTTTTTCACTCTTCTGCTTTTGCTGACACTGAAGAAAAAATAGCTACCCGCCGCAAGGGTATTGAATTTATACAACAGCATGGTGCTTTTGAATTTTTGAAAACTGCAACTCCCAAGCTGTTTTCTCCCATAACCAAAGATGAAAAACCTGAATTAATCGACAAACAAATAGCAAGGCTAAACAACTTTTCACCCACTACCCTCGTTTCTTATTACAAGTCTATGATGAACCGGCCTGATAGAACCGGAATATTACGTAAAACCACTGTGCCTGTGCTTTTTATAATGGGAAAATACGATGTTGCCGTTCCTGTAGAAGATGGTTTGAAGCAATGTCACCTTCCTGAAAAATCGTACATTCACATTCTCCAACATTCAGGTCATATGGGTATGCTGGAGGAACCGGAGATTTGCAACCGGTTTTTGGAGGAATTTTTGCAGGAAATATAAAATTCAATTCTCGACCAATCCGATCAATGAAACGCTTTTTAATTGTTATATCGATCTTCTTTCTTTTATCAGGGCCTTCATATGCAGCACATATAAAAGGTGGCTTTTTTACTTATGAATATTTAGGACCAGGCGCTCCGGGTAATTTAAGGTATAAAATTACCCTCACCGTGTACATGATTTGTACCGCAAGTACAGCTCAGGTTTCTGACCCTATTACTTTTTCTATTTTTAACCGGTCAAATGTATTAATTGCAAATCCAGTTGTTTCAAAAACAAATGAATACCAATTAAGTAAAACCTACGATGAGCCATGTATATCCGGAGACCAGCGAATTTGTTATTATAAAATTGTAGTATACGATTTACCTTCAATTGAACTCCCTTCCACTCCAGATGGTTATTTGATCTCCTACCAAAGATGCTGCAGGATCGCCGGTATAATAAATGTTTCAAGTAGTGGAAGCGTTGGCAATACGTTTACCGCAACAATTCCTGGTACTGCAGTGGCTGCCGGTGCCGAAATAAACAGTAGTCCTTCTTTTCTTGTCAATGATACAGCAGTAGTTTGCAGAAACAGTTTTTTCCAATATTCATTTCAGGCAAATGACAAAGATGGTGATTCGCTTTCCTATTCGTTTTGCGATGCATTTACCGGCGGTACTACGGGTGCACCTTCACCAAATCCTGCGGCCAACCCACCGTATAGTACTATTCCATATATATCCCCATATTCCGGCTCACAACCGATGGGTACAGGGGTATCAATCAATCCGATAACTGGTATAATAAGTGGTATTGCTCCTGATGTACCGGGAACATTTGTAGTTAGTGTATGTGTATCCGAGTTTAGAAATGGTGTATTAATTAATACAACAATAAAAGAACTGCATGTCGATGTTAGTGATTGCGACCCTCTCAATGCACAATTGGCCCCAAAGCCAACAACCTGCGATGGATTCACCGTTAATTTTTCGAATGATGTAGGTAATCCTGCTGGCACTATTTTCAATTGGACTTTTGGCGAACCTTTATCTGGTAGTACTGATACTTCTTTTTTGGAAACTCCATCACATACGTATTCATTAGCGGGTATTTACAACGTACGATTAAGAGTTTCCTTAGCTGGATTATGTATTGATAGTACCGACTTAGCAGTTAGCGTATTTCCCGGTTTTTTCCCTGGCTTTACCACTACCGGAACTTGTTTTACCAACCCCATTCTTTTTACAGATACTACCCGAACACTCTATGGAGTTGTAGATAGCTGGAGCTGGAACTTTGGAGATCCCAGTACACTTGCTGATACCTCTCATCTGCAAAATCCACAATGGACTTACTCCAGCCCTGGAACCAAAACGGTAACACTGAGAGTTACTAACAGTAAAGGATGTACGAATACGGTAACCTATGATTTAAATGTGCTCGACAAACCATTAATAACCCTTGCATTTAAAGATACCCTGATCTGCCGCAATGATGTTATTCAATTAAATGCAGGTGGAAACGGCATCTTCAGTTGGACACCATTAATAAATATCGCCAATCCCAATACAAGTACACCTACCGTAGCTCCGCAAAATACAATCCGGTACTTTGTTAATCTAAATGATAATGGTTGTGTCAACCGTGATTCAGTGCAGGTAAGGGTGGTGAATGGCGTTTCACTCCGTGCCATTAATGATACTACTATTTGCCAGGGTGATGCCATACAACTGAATGCCAGTTCGGATGGCTTAACCTTTAACTGGACACCTATAGTCAATCTTAATAATCCCAACATTGTTAATCCTATTGCAACTACAAACACAACTACAACGTATAGAGTTATAGCAAGCATTGGCAGTTGTTCTGCAATAGACTCGCTGGTGGTAACTACTGTTCCTTACCCTATTGCTAATGCAGGAACAGACCCGACTGTTTGTTTTAACGGATCGGCACAATTAAATGCAACTATCACGGGTAACCGGTTTACCTGGTCACCCACCAGCTACTTAAATAATCCAACCAGTCTGAGCCCTCTTTCTTCACCACCAAGAAATACGCAATATATTTTATCAGCATACGATGTACTAGGCTGTCCTAAACCCGGCCGTGATACAATTGTTGTAACAGTATTACCAAGAGTAAGAGCTTATGCAGGTCGTGATACATCAGTTATAGTTGGCCAGCCTTTATTATTTAATGGCACCGGTGGAATAAATTATTCCTGGAGCCCGCCTATTGGTTTATCAAATACAAATATCTTTAACCCCATAGGCACCTATACTGCATCAACAGATAGTGTAAAATATAAACTGGTGGTGACAGATCAGGCAGGCTGTGCTGATTCTTCATTTATTATTGTAAGAATTTTCAGAACTACTCCATATGTTTTTGTTCCAACGGCCTTTACACCAAATAATGACGGCAAGAACGATGTGATACGGCCCATTTCAGTAGGAATACAAAAAATAAACTATTTCAGTATTTTCAACCGCTGGGGGCAATTAGTGTTTACAACTACTGTTGACCGAGCTGGTTGGGATGGCCGCATTGATGGCAAACCACAGGATAGTGGTGTTTTTGTATGGATGCTGAGTGCGGTTGATTATACTGGTGCACCGATTTTTCTAAAAGGAACAGTAGCGTTGATACGATAGTCAATGGTGAATGGTGAATAGTCAATCCATTCCCTATAAACTCTTTTCATTATTTTATTAAAAAAATTTAATAACATGTTTTTGAAACTTAACCATCAAAAGTTAGAAGTATTTATCGTATCCAGGCAGTTTGTTTTGGAATGCTATAAATTATCAAATACACTACCCAGTGATGAAAGATTTGGAATGGTATCGCAAATAAGGAGAGCTGCACTATCCGTATATCTGAATATAGCCGAGGGGGCTTCAAGAAAATCAGAAACGGAAAGAAAACGATTCTATGAAATCGCCAGAGGCTCCATGATTGAAATAGATGCAGCTCTGGATAT
>JANMLJ010000023.1:0-2164 GCA_031372465.1 Chitinophagaceae bacterium
TGCTTTGAATGCAGCATCAGGAATATTTACAGTACAAGTCGCTTCCCCAATCTGAAATTCGCTGAAAGATGTCAGGTTACCAACATACAATGAATTTGCAGCAGGTATAACGCCTGCAGGCAATGTCCAGGTGCTTCCATCTAATTTGGCCAGGATAAAATTATTAAAATTGGTACCGGCATCAACATCTGCTGCATCCCAGTTATAGGTAACATCACATTCGGTGAATACAAGTCCGTTGTTGATGATCGTCCATTTACGGTTTATGCTCTTATTGGCATCAATCCCTGAGTTGGCAATATCCGGATGATCGCCGGCGGTTGTGCTTACAGTTACCCCACCTCCAATTGTAAAACTTGGTCCAAGGATTAACGGCGCATAGCGTGTACCGTCACCCACAGGAAGATCTCTTGATCCCGGCGTATCAAAGATGCGTTGTACGTTTCCAAAAACATGGGACGCATTGCTTCCACCAATAACAGTGGCTGCATCAGACAGAATTAATTTATTGGCATTGGTTGTTATTTTTCCATTAGTTAAGGTAAGAGAATTCGATATTGTTTGATTTCCTGTCAGGAATAAATCTCCGACAGAATTTATTTTTAAATTAGAAGTAGTTCCATTACCATGAAGCGATTGATTTGCCAAACCTTCAAAAGATAATTGGGGAAGGGTAATAAGACCATTATTGGTAATGGCGTTACCGGTGAATATGAGATTTAAATCTCCCGATAGTATTCCACCAGGTTGTATGTCGTAATAACCAATCTGATCACCGGTTGCTGAAAGACTTAATTCGCCACCCGCCAAGATATTTACTAACCCCAATTGATTAAAAGTAAATCCTGCATTTGAAAAAATGGTCGTACTGTTGGCGAAACTGTTTTTATTAATTATGCCTGTTGATGTATTGGTAAATGCTGCAGCAATGGGAGAATTATGAGTAATATCCGCATCAGTGTTAATATTAAATATCCCTCTGTTGATAAATGTTGGACTGCCATTTCCTAAAGCTATTGAGCCTGCACCTGACCAGTTACACGTTGTATAGTTTGTTAAAGTATGATTCCCAAACAGGAACTTTGCATTGCCTACACCCCCAGTTATAGTAAAAACGGCACCTGAATCTACTGTTGTACTTCCATTGCCATTTATTTGTCCACCGGACCAATTAAATGTTGAACCAACGTTGAATACGGTAGTTCCATTTTGAACAAGAATCCCACCTCCTGAATTAGAAAGATTCAATGTTCCTGAAACTTGTAGATCCGTGCCGAGGCCATTTGGAATATATAGTTTACCATTAGTAACATTCAAAGTTGCGCCCGAGGCGACTATGATCTGATCGGCAATGATGCTATCGATATTTATAGTAACAGTGTGTTGAATAGTAATAGTTGAGTCGGAAGCAGTAGGTGCTACAGTCGCAGGCACCCAAGTGCAACCGTTATAAGTTTCCCATGTAGAGGCACTGCTCCAGTTCCCGCTTGCAAAACTGCGATATTCATTGGTTGGTGTACATGGCAAAGTATAAACAAGTGTCACCATTCCTGTTGAAGGACTATTGTAATTAACCGCCCAGTTTGCCGGGGCATTTACAGTTGCAAACGTTCCTGAAATTGTAGTTGCAGCAATAAATGTTACCTGATCATTGTTAGCAGGGGTATATCCAATGGTAACATTTAAAGTACTACCACCGATTAAAGCTGTACCCGTTACTGTTATCTTATCATAATCAGTACAGGCCGTAGTTGTTCCATTTACTTCAATATTAAGTGCACCATTTGTTGTAAACCCATTGCTGAAAGTTTGACAGCCGGGAGAGTTGCCTGGGGCTACAATTCCTGTTGTGTTATTGAAAAATACACTTCCTGCATAAGTTCCCGATCCTTTGTAGGTGCCATTGTTTATGATGTTAGAAGACAAACTAACAGTTCCATTATTAATAAAATCAGAACCGGTATAAGTGATACTGTTTGTACCACTTAATGTACCCGCTGCGGCGATGTTAAATGTACCTGCCAGCGTACTTACAGCCGACCTGTTCAACCTAAGATTTCCTGAGGTAACATTAATAGTTCCGCTATTGACCAGGTTTACATTGCCATCCAGGGTAGTTGTTGAATTTGTTTTGTTAATGGTTCCGGATGCTGTTTTGGTAAGA
>JANMLJ010000032.1:0-3073 GCA_031372465.1 Chitinophagaceae bacterium
TTTGAAACACCAAGGCACCAAGACACCAAGTCACGGAGAAGCCAATAATTCTTTGCTTTGTGTCTCCGTGTCTTCGTGTCTCCGTGGTTCAAACACTTTTAGTGGTATAAGAAATACAATTTTGAAACACGGAGACTGGGAAAACACAGCGTTTCACAGAGATTATTCTTTGTGATGAGGTGAAAAATAATGTAAAAAAACCGCGAATAACTTTACCGGCCTTTAAGAATAAAAGCAATATCATTTATTAATGTTGCGAAACTGGTATGTGCATTATTATTTAAAACAATGATCGTTTTGTTTTTATCAATACAGCGAATGATCTGTGTTTTATATCCGGGGTTATCTCCTGTATGATATACAATTTTCCCCAGCGTTGAATCTGTTCTCAGCAACCATCCAAAGCCATAATTGGAAAAAGTACCATCCTTGAGTTGCATGGGTGAAAAGGCTTCTTGTAATGTTGCTTGTTTTATTAATTTGTCTGTATAAAGTGCTTTGTCCCATATCAGCAGATCGGCAGCGGTAGAACTGATACGACCGGGCCCTTTTCGATTACCCAGCCAGATAGTATAATCGGAAGAGGGAAATGAATCGGCGCGGACATACTGATTTCTTTCTTTAACAAAAATATGCCCGATGGCAAAATTGGTGATGGTTTTTTTTTCTTCCAAGGTCCGGATATTGGTGCTTTTCATTTTTAATTTTTCAAAGATCCATTGGCGGCATAGTGCTATAAAATCTTTGCCCGAAGCTTTCTCTGCGATGCTGGCTAATAGTAAAAATCCTGTGTTGCTGTAAGCGTATTTGGTACCGGGTTCAAATAATTTTGGCGGCGCATATTTATTCAGGTAGTCAATACAATCGGGATTGCCCGCCACTTTGCTTTTATCCCAGTATTTATCCATGATATCCTGGTAATCGGGCAAGCCGCTGGTATGGGTGAGTAAATGCCGGATGGTGATTCCTTTGTAAGGTATTGCCAGGTATTTTTCAGCCAGATCATCAAAGTTCAACTTCCCTTTTTCTTTCAGCATCATGATGATCATGGCGGTGAATTGTTTGGAAACGGAAGCCAGTTCAAAAATGTCGGAAGCCTGTAAGGGAATTTGATTGGCAAAATCGCGGTAGCCAAAAGCTTTTTGATAAATGGGTGTACCATTTTCAGCCACCAATACCACCCCGCTGAAGCCGGTTGAGATCGTATTCTTTTGTGCTGCAAATAAACTATCGATCTTTTTTTCCAGTTGTTGGGAGGAGACAGGTTGTGCCAACGAAAAGACCGGCAGGAGAAAGAGAAATAAATAATACTTTATAATTAGGGCATCTCTAAAAACCCTGTCAGCCAGAGCTTGTCGAAGGCTGAATGTCGATGAACCCACCGTCTGATAAGGCTTCGATAAACTCAGCCTTACAAACTGTTCGTTTAGATAGCGGTTTTTAGAGATGCCCATAATTTATTTTATTAATTAAGATGATATTCTTTTTTTAACAAAGGTATCAACCTTATAATTACTTCATATGCAGGCTTACATTTATTCTCTATCAGCGACCCGGTAACCTGGATATTATACGAGTTAATGTAATTTAATATTTCCTGATCCGTTATTTGTGTCCGGTCTATCATCTTAGAATTCTGTATTCTTACAGAATCAGATTGATCTAAAAAATCCTGGGATCTGATATGCTTTAAATGAAAAGGCTGTAAGTATTTGTTATAAAAATCCCGGGATTCTTCCCAGCTATACAGTACACGTGAACATAATCCATCGTAATAGATGCTTAATAATTTTGTTAACGAGTCATTTCGGATATACCTAAGCGTACCGGATGTTTTCATTTGAAGAAAGGTGGTGTTGTAAAATTGCAGGCCAACTCTCTTTATATTAAATATTGTTCCTATGATTTCATTATCCGTGGCTGGAGGATTCCGGGTTAATAGATCATTTAATTTCCGGGTATTTTTTTCAAATTGGGGAACTGTTTTATTTAACAACAAAGAAAAGCTAACAGAGTCAGTACGAAGATCGGCGAGTAATTGTTTCGCAAATCGTTTTTCCCGTTGATGTTCCACCTGGTGCTCCCTGAAATTCTCCGCCAAAAACCCGCTAAAAACTGCCAGGAACAACATTAGAAATTCCCAGAAATAGTGGGTCCATTTTTTTCGGTGTCCTGAGCTTGTCGAAGGATGGGTGTGTGCATGTACTTCCATAAGCGATTTATTTCCTGGCTTTATTTTTTAAAATGATATTCATCTTCAATCTGTAGCATTAATGATTCAGCTGTTTCTTTTCCCCAACGTAAAAAGGAATTATATCCTTTCATGGCTTCTTCTTTCAAGGCAACATCATTATACAAAAGTTTCAATTCGGCAGGGTTTGTATTCAATAAAGATAAAGGAGGAATACTGCTCAGCACTTTGTTGTTTCTTTCTATTACAGAATTGGGCACCGGCTTTCCAAATTGAGTCTCTGTTGAAAGAATTCCGTCGAGGGGTTCATAATAAAAAAAATGTGAACTGGATATAGTCAGTCGTTCGGCCATCTTTTTTAGTTTTTCTTCCTGACCTTCACAGGAATTAACTATCCGTTCATAATAATCAATTATGAATGCTGCCAGGGAGTCATTTTTGATCAGGCGAAAACTACCAGAACTTTTTAATTGGGTGATGGCAGCCCGGTTAAATACAACACTATTAAAATCCGAACACTTTATCCATAAATCATATAAACGATTGCCATCAACATTGCCTTTAACTGCCTGGCTGATTTCTGCCCTGAATGAATCCAGTTGCCTGCCTATGGTTTCATTAACAGCCAGGTTTCGATTATACCGGATGGTATCATATTTTAAGTTTTCTACCATATCATACATATACTTACGGGCTCTTTCCTTTTCTATCTTATGCTCCAGCTGGTACTCTGCCAGAAACCCGCAGAACACAGCAAGAAACAACATTAAAAATTCCCAGAAATAATGAGTCCATTTTTTACGGTGTCCTGAGCCTGTCGAAGGGTGGGTGTGTGCATGTACTTCCATAGTTATAATTTAATCCGGTATTCCGTTTTTATTA
>JANMLJ010000044.1:0-2561 GCA_031372465.1 Chitinophagaceae bacterium
TGATGGAGCTATAATCAATCCAGTATGATCTGCATTAAAACTCTTAATAGTGCGGTAAGCAAACACAGCTATCAACAAGCCTCCGGCAATATAAATGAGTAAATAAACAGCAACGATCCAGTAACTACCGTTTGAAACAGCTTTGCCAAACTGTCTGGCAATGAAGGCAATCATCTCATCCATAGCTATCCAGATAGATTTGCCAAAAAACAAAGTAAGGATGAGTAATTTTTGAATAGCAGACTCAATCATGGCAATTATACTTAATAATGTAATGCTGAAAAAATTAACCCTTAATAAACTAAATAAAGCATAACCAAGCAGCGCCTGAAAAGCAACAGCAATATAAGCCGGAAAAGGTGTGTGCGGACTAACCATTGCTTTTACAATCAGCACAACGATGGCACTTTTCAATATCTGTTTGTAATTGTATTCAGAGAAATCAGCAATCAGGCTTATCATAATTACTGCCATGCCACCAACCAGTAAGCCAGTAAAGGGGACTTGTAAAGCATGCATGATGCCACCAAGCCCACATTCGGTAAATGCCCATAAAGCGGTAAGGCGCTGCATGGCATTGCTGCGTTGTTCATTTGATAAAGAAGTGAAACCAGAATTCATCAACACAAATATAACAAACGGTTTCAGCAAGAGGCTTTTGATGGTTGGGATTTGTGCCTGGATGGAGACAGATTACCGCAAATAAAAAAAGCCTCCGTTTTTCAACGAAAGCTTTTTATTGTCAGGCTGCTGTAGGGGAAGGGATCGAACCTTCACGAGGCAGTTAGCTGTAGTACAAAGTTCGGTGGTCGACCCCGGTCGAATCAATATTGCTACTGAGACGGCTCTATGCTACGTTTATCCTGTTATCCTCACCCCCGAGACAAGGGGGCATGTCTGCCAAAAATTTCATCACCCCACAATTTGTTCCGGTCTATACCGGATTGTTTGATAACACAAAACTAAGGCAAAATGCCCATACGTTCAATATATTTTATTAAATATTTGGAAATTATAGAATTAATTCAAATATTTGCTAATTGATTTGAAAATAATCTAAAACATAATGAATAATGGCAACTAAATTAAATCTTGACAAACTCGATCTCCAAATCATTCATGAAATGATGGAGACCTCTGAGATATCGTATGCAGAGCTGGGTAAAAAACTCTTTGTAAGCGGCGGTACCATTCATGTTCGCATTAAAAAGCTGCAGGAATTTGGTATTGTTAAAGGTAATAAAATGGATGTAGATATTAAACAACTGGGTTATGATATTACTGCCTTTGTTGGTATTTACCTCGAAAAAAGTTCTATGTATGATGCCGTTGCCAAAGAACTGATGGGCATTCCGGAAATTGTAAGGCTGAATTATATTACCGGTAACTACAGCATGTTTATCGAGATTGTTTGCAAAGATATTAACCAGCTGCGTTTTGTTTTACATGATGAACTGCAGAAAATAAAAGGCATCGACAGAACAGAAACTTTTATTTCGCTGGAAGAAGGATTTAACAGGAATGTTCAGGTGGCAACAGAATCTTAAAGCATCATTATAATGATTCGTTTTTTATACACGTTTATTCTTCTCTTTTTTCTTTTTACTTCAGCTACATCCCAAACACTGTATACGGATGTACTGGTGATTGGTGGTGGTACCGGAGGTACTGCTGCGGGCATACAAAGCGCCCGGCAAAAAATAAAAACTATTATTGCAGAACCCACCATATGGCTGGGTGGTATGCTCACCGCTGCCGGCGTTAGCGCAACAGACGGCAATCATCTTTTAGCCAGTGGCTTGTGGCAGGAATTCAGACAACAACTTTATAAACATTACAAAACAGAAAATTTAGCAACCGGCTGGGTAAGTAATACCCTGTTTGAGCCGCATGTGGGCGATAGTATTTTTAAAGCCATCTGTGGTAAAGAAAAAAAATATTTATCGGTTTTGTATGGTTTGCAGTTGCAATCTGTATTAAAGAAAAACAATAAAATTACCGGTGCAATTTTTTTAAATGCTGACAAAAAAATAATTACCATTAAAAGCAAGATCTGCATTGATGCCACCGAAGCAGGCGATGTGATTGCCATGAGTGCTACTGCTTATGACCTGGGTATGGAGGATGCGGTTTATTCAAAAGAATCCTTTGCACCCGGTAAAAACAATATCATACAGGACCTTACCTGGGCGGCCATTCTAAAGGATTATGGTAAAGGCAGCGATAAAACCATTTCACGCCCGGAAGGATATGATTCCACAAAATTTTTCAAAAGTTGTACGTCGGTTTTCAACAGCGATTCAATTGCTTCTCCCTGGATGGCACAAAAAATGCTGAACTACGGGAAGATTAAAAACAATAAATACATGCTGAACTGGCCGGCAAGCGGCAATGATTATTATCTGAATGTGATTGAGGAAAAACCAGATGTAAGAATTGAAAAATATGCGTCAGCATAAAACCATACACTGCAATTTATTTATTACATACAAAAAGATCTGGGGTATAAAAACCTGGGGCTGGCCGATGATGAATTTCCTACAACAGATAAACTGGCTATG
>JANMLJ010000087.1:0-2423 GCA_031372465.1 Chitinophagaceae bacterium
GTACATGGCGACTGGAATACTTTACCAGTGCCTGCTGATATGGTAAAATTAAAATACTACAAGGTGGTAGGCCCACTAAACACAGTATGGTAAAGATCAGCTCCGTAACAACTTTGTATTTTCCCGGCATTATTACTACTATCAGCTTTCGTTGCAAGTTTACCCTGAGTTTATCGAAGGACACTCTTGTACGTTCTGTTCGCTACTGAGCTTGTCGAAGTGTCAGCATTATTAAGATTTCCTTTTTTCTAATATTGCTTTTGACTTGTAATTTTAAAACTTCATTCGTTGTATTCTTACCGCATTTAAAATAGCGAGTAACGCCACACCCACATCCGCAAACACAGCCTCCCACATAGTGGCCAAGCCCCCTGCACCAAGTATTAATACCGCAGCCTTTACCAAAAAGGCAAGAGTAATGTTTTGCCAAACAATTTTTTTAGTTTGTTTGCCTATGTTTATGGCCATTGCTATTTTAGAAGGTTTGTCATCCTGTATTACCACATCAGCAGTTTCAATCGTGGCATCACTTCCTAATCCACCCATTGCAATACCTACATTACTTAATGCTACAACCGGTGCATCATTTACGCCGTCACCTACAAAGGCAACAGTTTCATGCCGGTCTTTAATTTCCTTTACCCGGTTTATCTTATCTTCTGGCAACAAATCGCCAAAGGCATTATCAATTCCTAATTTATCAGCAACAAATTTTACCACACTTGTTTTATCACCACTCAGCATGGTAGTTTTTACATTCATACTATGCAGTTTGTTTACTGCTTCCAGTGCATCTTCTTTTATACTGTCGGCAATGGTGAGATAACCTGCAAATTGATTATCGTAAGCAATGGCAATTAAAGTGTAAACAATTGTGTTTGGGTCTATGTCGTATTTGATAGAAAATTTATCCATCAATTTAAAATTACCAACTAGTAATTCTTTACCGTTTACTTCCGCTTTTAAACCATGCCCTGAAATTTCTTCTATGTTGTTTAATTTTATTTCAGTGTTGATATTACCAACATACTGATGAATGGCTGTTGCAACGGGATGGGTGCTTTGGCTTTCCAGGGCATTCACCATTTGTAGAATTTCATCTTTCTTAAATTCAGATTTGATGTTTACTTCCTGCACTTTAAAAACACCTTCGGTCATAGTGCCGGTCTTATCCATTACTACATTCTGAATATTGGCAATAACGTCTAAAAAGTTGCTGCCTTTAAATAATATTCCATTCTTGCTTGCTGCACCAATGCCGCCAAAATAGCCTAACGGAATTGAAATAACCAATGCACAGGGGCAGGAGATAACTAAGAAAACCAATGCCCTGTATAACCAATCTCTGAAAACATAATTATCTACAAATAGCATTGGTAAAACACAAATCAGAATGGCTAAAGCAACAACAATTGGTGTATAGATTTTTGCAAACTTGCGGATGAATAATTCAGTGGGTGCTTTTTGAGCAGTAGCATTTTGCACCATATCTAAAATCTTGCTTAACTTACTATCTATGTAAGCAGTAGTAACTTTTATTTGTGCAACGGTGTTTAAATTTATCATGCCCGCCAAAACAGTTTCACCTTTTGCTTTAGTGTCTGGTTTGCTTTCGCCGGTGAGTGCTGCGGTATTGAATGATGCAGTTTCTGAAATTAACTCCCCATCCAATCCTAATTTTTCACCTGACTTTAGTTGGATAATATCACCAATTTTTGCATCTGCCGCTTTTATGGTTTTAGCCTGGGTATTTTCTAAAATCGTCACTTCATCAGGTCGCTGGTCAAGCAAGGATTTGATGTTTGCTTTTGCTCTTTTCACTGCCATTGTCTGAAACACTTCTCCAATTGCATAGAACAACATTACCGCCACACCTTCGGGATATTCGCCAATTGCAAAAGCACCGATAGTTGCAATGCACATCAATAAAAATTCAGAGAATATTTCGCCTTTACCAATGCTTTCAACTGCTTCTTTCATTACCGGAAAACCAACAGGCAAATACGCTACTGCATACCATACAATGCGTACCCAACCTGTAAACCATGTTTGTGTTATCCAATTATCAAATACTATTGCAACAAGCAATAAAACAAAACTGATTATTGCAGGCAAAAACATTTGCAAGGTAGTTTTGCTGCTGCCTGAATGGTCATGTCCATCATCATCACCATGTTCTTCATGGTTGTGTCCGTCATGTTCGGAATGTCCTTCTTTTAATAATGCTGATGCTCCTGCATTACTATAAATTTTTTCTTGTTGTGTGCAACAAAGTTGTTTACCGTTTTTATCGTAAATATGTTTATGTGTCATTGCTGATTAATTTATGAATTGCTCTAAATCTTTTGGAATTGTCATAGTCCCTTTTTTTACAGCATTTGCACCGCCTGTATTTCCCCTTGGGTAAATGTTGAAAAGTGAAA
>JANMLJ010000093.1:0-3091 GCA_031372465.1 Chitinophagaceae bacterium
CTTCAAACTTTTACAACAGATTCAGTCCTCATCGAAAAAGGTTTTTTTTATGCTGAAGCCTCTGAGCAAGTTCCCCTGCTGGTTTATAAACCTGTTGTAAGAGAAATAAAAAAACTCCCTGTTGTCATCTGCCTTCATGGAACAGGTGGCAGTAAGGATGCAGATGGTATCAAAAGCCTGCTTTATAGGTTTTCTAAACTTGGCTTTATAGCCGTAGCCATAGATGCAAGATATCATGGTGAAAGAGTGAAAGCAGTTCCGGGACAAAACAATTATGTGGAAGCAATTATCAAAGCCTGGCAAAATAAAGACAGCACACAACAGCAGCACCCATTTTTCTTTGATACAGTTTATGATCTGTGGAGATTAGTGGATTACTTAACAACAAGACCTGATATCGATGCAAACCGAATCGGTATGATGGGTATTTCAATGGGGGGAATAGAAACATGGATGGCGGCTTCGGTTGATACAAGGATCAAAGTAGCAGTGCCTGTAATCAGTGCTCAAAGTTTTAAATGGTCACTGGAGAATGACCGGTGGCAAGGCAGGGCCAGAACTATCTGGGGTGCTCATGAACAAGCTGCAAAAGATTTGGGTGACACCGGCGTAAATAAAACCAATGTAAAAGCATTATGGAACAAGTTGCTACCAAAGATTACGAATGAATTTGATTGCCCTTCTATGATCAGGCTTTTTACTCCAAGGCCACTCCTCCTCCTGAGTACAGAAAAAGATCAGAACTGTCCTTTGCCGGGAGCACAATTAGCTTTCGAAGCTGCAACCAATGCTTATCGTTCAGAAAATGCGTTGGATAAGTTGCAGATAGATGTAGAGCCGGATGAACCACACCGGTTTACTCCAAAGCATATTGAAATGATGATTGATTGGTTTAAGAAATGGTTATAAACAGCGGAGTGAGTTGAAACCATAAAGCTACTATCATGAAATACCTTACTCTTTTTTGTTGTTCATTTATTTCAACGTTATCATTTGCACAAAACAACGAACTGAATATATTCCGTACCAGTTCTTCTCATACCTCTTTTCCTGATACTGCCAGAGCAAACGGACATATTTACAACAAAGTCTTGTATGATGCCCCTACCCATTATATGGATAGTTCCGTTTTAATTATCGTTCCTAAAAAATTAAATGCGGATAAAAAAGTTGACCTGATATGCTGGTTTCATGGCTGGCAAAACAATATTGACAGCGCGGCTATACGTTATGGATTGATCAAACAATTTGCAGCTTCTCATTTGAATGCAGTCCTGATTTTGGCCGAAACAACAAAAAATGCACCTGATAGTTACGGTGGCAAACTGGAGTACAACAATACGTTTAAAGAATTAGTAACAGACATTATGCAGAATTTGAAAAAAGAAAAATCAATTTCAAAAAAGTGTAAGCCGGGAAATATTTTACTGGCTGGTCATAGTGGCGCATACAGAGTAATGGCTTATATTTTACAGAATGGCAATATGCCGGTACAGGAAGTTATTTTATTCGACGCATTATATGGGCAAACCGAAAAGTATATGAATTGGCTTCAGGCAGACAACTCCCATCGATTTATTAACATTTACACCGATGGCGGCGGAACAAATGCAGAAAGTAAAGAAATGGTGAAGCAATTGGTAAAGCTGAGTATCAGCACCGCTTCAATTGAAGAAAAAGAATTAACACCGCAATTGTTACTTGAACAAAAGATCGTTTTTATTCATAGTCTTCATCAACACAATGATGTGATCAATAACCCGGATAATTTTCAACTCTTTTTGGAAAACACTTCATTTCTTAAGAAGCTTAAAGAGTAGTATTCTTTCTTTGAATGAAGTATTTATTCGCTAACAACTATGGCCAGTTTGGTATTCGCGGTGTTGGTTGCCATGCGGGAAAACCCTTTCAGTAAAGAAATATCTCCTTCTATGATAACCGGCTGCCATTCCTTATCAGTGCCAACATGATAAGAAAATAGTTTATTTCCACTACTCATTACAATAATATTATTTTTCAACCATACCAGGTTTTCCTGTCCGGGTAAAGCCGGCACAATTGTGCTGATGGCACCAGTTGTACTTTCAATTTTTTTTATCAACCAGTCCTTTCCCTCATTCTTCTGTATAAAACTCATTGCATGCTGGCCGGGTATTTTATGCAGGCTGCGACCTGGGTTAGTAGCTATTACTGTATCTTTCTTAGTAGTTAAATTATAATAATGAAGATTGTTTGTTACTGAATCAATCAAAACAAATAATAATAATTTTTCTTTATCTACCCAGGCATGATATCCAACTTTAAGATCTTTGATTAAAACCAGAGGCTGACCTCCTATTACAGGATACTTACCAAGGTTCTGTGCACCATTATCCCGTTGTATAATACAGGATATAAATTTTCCATCAGGAGTTACTATTGGCGAATATTCCCTTTCTTGTGTATTGGTAAGGTTTGATACTTTGTTCTTTTGATAATCATAATATTTAATATCACTCCGTCCACTGTCATTAAAAGAAGAATAGTAAATAACCGGTTTGGATGGATGAAAGAAAGGCTGATTGTCGTATCCTTTATGATTGGTAATATTTGCGCCATTGGAAAGAACGACCTGTCCGTTTGCTATTCTCATATCAAAAAGAAATATTTCTGAACCGTCCTGCCCGAAGGATAAAAGGCTGGATAAAATAAAACTGATGGAAATTATTTTTTTCATGTATCCAATGTACTGAAATAATAAGCGGAACTAATATTTTTTGCTAAACTTTACTTCTACGCTGCCGGAAAACTTATCAATTGGTGGGTTAAGCTTTTCTACAGCAACACTTATCTCTTTTATTTGAGGATAGGCGAGATGAGCAGCATGAGCAATTGTTTGTGTAAGCGTCTCTAATAGATCAACAGGTTGCTGCATAGTTGAGTTGATTATTTCAAACAAGGAAGCATAATCAATGGTATCTTCCAGCGAAAGGATGGTTCCGCTTTTCGGAATATAACTTACCTGCATATTCACTACAAAATCATTTCCCTTCTGCCTTTCTTCGGGGTATAACCCATGATAGGCCCGGAAGCGGACATTGTTAAGAGAAAT
>JANMLJ010000098.1:0-21469 GCA_031372465.1 Chitinophagaceae bacterium
GTGGTTCTAAGGGTCGTGGGTTCGAGCCCCATTGGTTACCCCAAAACTCCTTTTAGTTATAATGACGAAGGAGTTTTTTTATTTTAAAGCTTCAAAAGGGGGGCGTTATTGAAATTTTAAGCCATTTCAATTTTTGCCATCCATCAAAAACCCTTGTTAAAAGCCTGTAAAGCTTAGTAAAACAAGGATTTTGTGTTATTTTTGATTATGCCTAATGCATTAAAATATCTATTTACTATGAAAAGACTTCCAATTTTGATTATGATGGTGGTGGCAGGTTCATTTCTTGCCTTCAAAACGATGGGAACAGGTACCAGTAGCAATTCCGGAAAGCCTCCTACCAAGTATGAGCAAATTCTCAAATTAGTTGGTGAAATGCTTTCTCAGGCCCATTTTAATCCACAGGATATCAATGATGCCTTCTCAAAAAAAGTATTTAAAAAATTTATCAGTAGCCTTGATCAGGACAAAAACATGTTTCTGCAGAGTGATATGGATGCACTCACGAAATATGAAACTAAAATTGATGATGAAATAAAAGGCTCGCCTGTTGAATTTTTCCTGGAAGCCGGAAAGGTATTTAATGCCAGAATGGAAGCTGTCGCAATTTTAAATAATGAAATACTCGCTACTCCTTTTGATTTTACCTTGGATGAAGAAGTAGTTCTTGATGGAGATAAATTAAGTTTTTCCGCAACTGAAACAGAGAAAAAAGACCGTTGGAGAAAGAAGTTAAAGTTTATGACGTTGGAGCGCTATGTTGATCTGATGGATATCCGTGAAAAGAATAAAGGCAAAGAAGGCTTTGTTGTAAAAACTGATGCTGAATTGGAGAAGGATGCCCGTGAAAAAGTAAAGCGGATAATGGACAGGACATTTGAAAGGTATCGTTTTAAATTTTCGGATGATGATAAATTTAATGTGTTTGTAAATGCCATCACTACTACGATGGATCCACATACTGAGTTTTTTCCACCAGTTGATAAAAGATATTTTGATGAAGAGATGAGCGGTACCTTTTTTGGTATTGGTGCCTCTCTTCAGTATGATGATGGAAATATAAAAGTTAGCAGTGTAATGACAGGAAGTCCTGCTTCCAAATCAGGGGACATTCAAGCTGGTGATTTTATTATGAAAGTAGCACAGGGAAAAGAAGAACCTGTTGACCTGACTGGCTTTGTGGTTACAGATGCTGTTAAAGTTATTCGTGGAAAAAAAGGTACAGAAGTACGACTCACCATTAAAAAGCCAGACGGCACAATTAAAGTGGTAACACTTATCCGGGATAAAATTGTTCAGGATGAAACCTATGCCCGAAGTGCAATCGTTAAAAATAACGGGTCAAAAATCGGGTATATCTTTCTTCCTGAGTTTTATGCAAATTTTGAAGACCCGAATGGTGCACGCAGCTTTGTTGATGTGTCCAATGAAGTAAAAAAATTAAAGGAGGAAAAAGTAGATGGAATTGTAATTGACCTTCGTAATAATGGCGGTGGTTCTTTATATGATGTGGTTCAGATGGCCGGACTGTTTATCGATGAAGGTCCGATAGTCCAGGTTAAGGACAGAGATAATAACCCCAGTGTGCTTAAAGATAAAGATCGCAATGTATTATATACCGGCCCGCTTGCTGTGATGGTAAATGAATTCAGTGCATCGGCGTCGGAAATTTTTGCAGCCGCCATTCAGGATTATAACCGGGGAATTATCATTGGAAGCACGTCTACATATGGTAAAGGTACCGTACAGCGTAATATTGGTTTGGATGAAAATGGCTTTTCCTTATCCAATGCTGATTTGGGTACTGTTAAATTAACGCTTCAGAAATTTTACCGTATCAATGGACGTTCTACTCAATTAAAAGGAGTTAGTTCTGATATTGTATTACCTGATAATATGGAGTACCTTAAACTTAGAGAAAAAGATGATCCGGATGCATTATCATGGGATGAAATCAATAAAGCTACTTATACCAACTGGCAACCGGGATATGATCTGAAAACAATTCAGCAATTGGCCAGCGTACGACTGGAAAGTGATCCTGCATTTAAACTGATAAAAGAAAGCTCAGAGTGGTTGTCTAAACAAAATGACAAACAGTACTCTTTGCAGATGAAAAAATACCGTACAGAGCAACAGACGATCCGCTCTACTATCAAACAATTAGATGTACTGGTAAAATTAAAAGATTCACTGGATGTATCTTCTTTATCAAAAGAGGTAAACCGCTATGATGATGATAAGAACAAAAAAGACCGTTTTATACTGTGGTTAAAAGGGTTACAACAGGATATTTATCTTGATCAGGCTATTAAAGTGATGAATGATATGATTGGTCAGGAAAATGTTGCAAAAGCAAAAGCAAAAGAGGAACCAGTCAAGAAAGCATTTTGAGCCAAAGTTTTACATTATAAAATTAAGAACTCTGCAATTGCAGGGTTCTTAATTTGTAGCTAGAAGTTATTTATTATTGTTTATTTTTCCATGAACAATGTAACGTTACCGGTTAGATTAAATATTTTTCTTTAATCACTTTTGCATGATGATTGATATGCCCAACAATAATAAAACCAATGGCGGCGACTGAAATCGGGTGATTATTAGAAACACCAAAAGTTGCCATTTGTTCCTTGTCAAAAGATGCATACATTATTTCAGTAGATCGGCGAAAAGCTTTTAATTCTTCGACCATATCATTCCAATCTCTTTTTTTTGCTTTTGAATTATTGGCATAATTGTTTTCATCAAAGCCAGGAAGTGAAACGGTTTCTTTCCTGGCTATACAGAGGCCCCTGTAAGCAAAAATCCTTTCCGTATCAATAATATGCTGCAGCAATTCTTTAATGGTCCATTTGCCTTTGGCGTAACGAAAATTCCTTTTTTCAACAGGGATTTTTTTTAAAAAGTTGAAAAAAATGGTGTTTTGTTTTTTCATGGCTTCCAGCAGATCATTTCCATCTACCTGTTTAATATAATTATGAAAGAAGACGGGTATTTTGGATAAATCGGGGCGGGGCATATGTTATAATTAAATCAGGAAATAAATAAAATTTTAGAATGATACCAAAATTAAGTTCAGGTACAAACTAAATTTTAAACCCATAAATTTTTTATCAGCTTTTCAAACTGAATATCATCAGATTTATTTTATTGTTTTTTAGATTCAGGGGTGGTGGTTACTGGTGTAGTTGTGTTAGAGGGGCTATTCAACGGTGCGCCGACAGCAATATCGCAACGGTGACCAGGTTGTCCATGAGAAGGGTTCATTCCTTTAGCTACTTTCACTGGCGTGCTGGCTGCTGTTGTTGTAGTTGTTGGTGTTGTAATAGTTGGAGTTGTATTTATGATCGAAGGGCTAATACTACCCGGAGTAACATTACTGTTAACAGTAGGTGTTACAGATGGGGTAGTTGTAGTAGTTGTAGCAGGGGCACTATTTAAAGGCGCACCAACAGCAATATCACAACGGTGACCAGGTTGGCCATGCGATGGATTCATTCCGGCAGCTACTTTTACAGGTGTAGTGGTGGCTGTTGATGTTACCGTCGGTGTTGAAGTTGTAATTACCTGATTTTGATTGGCAGGTTTTGGGGTTGTCGCGGCTGTTGAAGGAACACTGTTTAGCGGCGCACCAACTGCAATTTCACACTTATGCCCGGGCTGTCCATGTGCAGGATTCAATCCGGCATTATTGGAAGATGCCTGTGTTTGAACGGGGACATTAACCGGAGTTGAAATATTGGGCGCTGTTATTGGTTGAGAAGAATTGATGGCAGGAGAAGGGTTGGGAGACAATTTATTTACATCAATTGGCGAATTTACAGCTGCACCATCAACCGCATTCTGATCAGGTTTTGTACCACATCCGGTAATAACTGCCAATGATATAATGGTAGAAAAAAATAGTATTTGTCTCATTGTATTTTTTTTAAGATTATTAAAGAACCTGCAAATTACTTAAGTTTTTTGAGAATTCATGCTGTATTTAAGAGTGAAAAACATGCAAAAAGTTTGATAGAAAAGTTGATGCATATCCTGAAAACCTGGATTTTAAAAGAATTACATATTATTAATCTATCCGTTTACTTTTGGCTTTACAGTTGATTTTACTGGTTTCACCGGAATTTGTTTTCTTTCACCTTTAATAGTGGATGCCAATTTAATAGCTTCAAATGCATTAACTAACCCTCCTGATTTGCTAATATCAGAAAGCAGTACAAATTCATCAGTTTCAGGATTTTTTACCTTCTCAGCTAGCTTTATTGATGATTTTTCGATAACCATTTTTACCTGTGCAGCACTAAGGTTTGGATAATATTCCAAAATAAATGCAGCCAATCCAGCAACAACCGGAGAAGCCATACTTGTACCTTGAAGATTTTGATACGTATTGCCACCCGGAACTGTTGAATAAATCTTTACACCAGGTGCAAAAACGTCCACTTCTTTTTTACCATAATTGGAAAAATTGGCCGTTAAGCCACCTGCTTTTGGGTCGCCACTTGCACCTACTGTTATCCAATTGCCCGGCCTTTTTCCATCAATTGTTTCTAAGCATGGATAGTTGAATAAGGTATCAATATTTTTTGAATCATTACCTGCAGCATGCACTAATAAAACACCTTTAGTTTCTGCATACTTCACCGCTTCATCTACCCATTTCTTTTCAGGTGAGAAGCTTTTGCCAAAACTCATATTTATTACTTGTGCTCCGTTATCAGCAGCATACCTTATTGCCAATGCAATGTCTTTATCATGTTCATCGCCATCCGGAACAGCCCGTAGCATCATAATTCTAACATTATCTGCAACACCATCCATTCCTTTTCCATTTTTGCGGGAAGCAGCTATAATACCGGATACATGGGTGCCGTGCATGGCACCTTTGTTGCTGGCCATTACATCATTATTACCATAAAATTTATCGTTGAAATCATAGTAATTGTCTTTCACAATATCTTCCCGGTAGTTTTGCGGAGGAGTATTACCCGCTTCCGCTTTCTTCTCTTCCCCATTTACATAATCGCCAAAGCCTTCCAAAAATTCAACATTGGTTGTTTCCAATGCATCATTTCCTGACATCAGGTTATATAGACTGTTTTTGGCTTTTTTTAATTCAGTTTCTGTTGGACTATAATCGCCCAATTCTTTACCAGTGAATTTTTCTTTTTGCAATGCTTTTCGCAGAATACTATCGCTTTTCAAACAACTGGTATAGGCTCTTTTCAGGAAAATTAATTCAAGGCCACTATCTTTCGAATCTCCTGCAATTTCTTTTTCAGCACGTTTCCACATTTCATATTCGAATAAATCTTCTTTTGAAAGATTGCTGCTATTAATGTCTTTTCCTTTGTATTTACTTTTAAATTGATGATATACCCTGGCGGCTTCATAGGAATCCTGCTCTACATTACGGCCATCACGGCCCCCTAAAAAATTCCATCCATAAATATCATCTACATAACCATTCTTGTCGTCATCAATACCATTGCCCGGAATTTCTTTTGGATTTTTCCAGAGTATCGACCGCAGATCTTCATGTGTAGTATCAACACCAGAATCGATTACAGCAACAATAACTGTTTTACTCTTCAATTTTTTTGCTTTGACCAGATCATAAGCTTTATCTACACTGAGACCATAATAACCAGTGGTAGATTTATCCAACATATGCCAACCTTTGGGCACATCATCTTTTTGCGCAAAAGTAATAGAAGTTATAAGTCCAAAGAATGCAATAAAAAAGGTACGCTTCATAGAAATTTTCATATGTATGTGTTTATGCTACAAAATGGTATAACGGTAAAAATACAGATTACCTTTCAAAGATTTTACATAAATAAAGATAAGCGGTAAGCTCTTTTTATGATTTTATTGACAGACGGTAAAATAATCCGTTTTCTGTTTAGCGATTAGCCAAAAAAAATGTTATTTATTACACATCAAATTTTATTCCCTGGGCCAGTGGGAGTGAAGTGCTGTAATTGATTGTATTGGTCTGTCGGCGCATATATGCTTTCCAGGCATCGCTGCCACTTTCACGACCACCACCTGTTTCTTTTTCACCACCAAAAGCCCCGCCAATTTCAGCCCCGCTTGTTCCAATATTTACATTGGCAATTCCGCAGTCACTGCCGGCATGGGATAGAAACAGTTCGGCTTCACGAAGGTTAAGCGTCATTATAGAAGATGATAATCCCTGTGGCACTTCGTTTTGAATAGCTATAGCTTCATCAATTGTTGAATATTTTAATAAATATAAGATGGGAGCAAATGTCTCCTGTTGTACAATTTTAAAACCGGGTTTTGCTTCAGCTATACAAGGTTTTACATAACAGCCACTTTCATAGCCAGGGCCTTCTAAACTGCCGCCATCCACAACAAATATTCCGCCTTCTTTTTTGCATTTTTCAATAGTATTCAGATACATTTTTACTGCATCTTTATCTATTAAGGGACCTACATGATTGTTTTGATCTAATGGATCGCCAATACGAAGCTGCTTATAGGCAGCAATTAATTTGTTTTTTACCGTTTCATAAATGTCTTCCTGAATTATTAATCTCCTGGTACTGGTGCATCGTTGTCCTGCTGTGCCAACTGCTCCAAACAATGCGCCAAGAATAGCGATATCCTGGTCTGCCTCTTTTGAAATGATAATGGCATTGTTACCGCCTAATTCGAGTAAAGCCCTGCCTAATCTTGCTCCAACGGTGGCGCCTACTGCTTTTCCCATTCTGGTGGATCCTGTGGCAGATATTAATGCTATTCTTGTATCTGCCGCCATCCATTCACCAACTTCCCTTCCTCCGGAAATTAATCCGCATACACCTTCGGGTATATTATTTTTGGTAAAAACATCAGCTATAATATTTTGACAGGCAATTCCACATAAAGGTGCTTTTTCTGATGGCTTCCATACACATACATTGCCACATACCCAGGCAAGCATAGTGTTCCAGCTCCATACGGCAACCGGAAAATTAAAAGCAGAAATTATTCCTACTATTCCAAGGGGATGGTATTGTTCATACATTCTGTGCCCCGGGCGTTCACTATGCATAGTAAAACCATGCAATTGCCTGGAAAGTCCAACAGCAAAGTCGCAGATATCAATCATTTCCTGCACTTCGCCATAACCTTCCTGCAGACTTTTTCCCATTTCATACGAAACAAGTTTACCGAGTGGTTCTTTAAATTCCCTGAGCACTTCACCAATCTGTCTTACTATTTCACCTCTTTTTGGGGCAGGCATCAAACGCCATATGGCAAATGCTTCTTCCGCTTTTTTTATAACGGTTTCATAGCTTGCTTTATCAGCCGCAATAACAGCGCCTATTTTTTTACCATCAACAGGGGAGAAGGAGTCAATTGTTTCGCCAGAAGAATTTATCCATTTTGTACCTGTGCTTACTCCTTTATTAATTAGCTGAACATTTAAATTCCTGAGGAAATCCATATTTTAAAATTGTGCAGCAAAGGTAATTATGAAAGGCAGACAATTAATAAAATCAAAATCCTTTAAGACCAGCAGGAATACTAAATGTATATTTTGCCCAGAATTGCTGTTCTTTTGACATTTTGTCAAAATCAGCCTGGCTTCCGCCTCCACCTCCACCTGGCCTGCCTCCACCTGAAGGTCTGCCACCACCTCCACCCGGGCGACCACCAGAACCTACACTACCTGATGGTAATTCAAGGCCTTTTACTTTCCATCCGATGCTGACTGTTTTTTGATCCAAGGAAGTTTTATCGTCGAGCATCTTTAGTGGCACCATGTATTCAATATGCATGACATTCGTTGAATCCCAATCATAAGCAATCATTACACTTCCTTCTGTTTCTAAATTTTGATTTAGCTGTTCTTCATCACTAAAACCGAACAGGTTCATGCTGATAATATTAGCAACAAACCTCATCCTCATTATTTTCATATCTGGTTTTACTCTTTGTTCATCACCTTGTCCCTGAGATGGTGGCGGTAAGCCAGCACCGGGATTGCTGAAACCATCACTTCTTTTAACCGGGAATTCAACACCCAAATCTTCTTTGTGTTTTCCTTTTAGGTCAATAAAAAGTTTCATCCCCATACCCATCATTTTTATTTGTTCTCCCTGGTTGGTTATCTTCAATCCCAGGTAAAGATTTTGTGCATCATTGTCAATGGCGTATATGATTTCCGTTTCTTTATCAGTTGTAAATTTGTGTGCAGGCCATTCATCAGTAGAACCATTTAGTGTATGTTGAATAATACCACTATCAATTCTTATTGGTAAATATTGTTTTATTGAATGTTGCGGGGTTGATACAAAAAATAAACCGAATATTGCAACGGGGAAAAAATTAAATATTTTCATAGCAGTAGTTTTAGGTTTCTTTTTAGACGGTGATTACCATTAATACCAGTTCAATACTGCTCACTTTTATTGGGGAAGTCTTTTGCCTTTACATCTTTGATATACTCCTGAACAGCCAATGTAGCCTGTTCATAGATGGTAAGGTATTGACGTAGAAAACGAGGCTTAAATTCTGTATTGATACCAAGCATATCATGCATTACTAAAACTTGTCCATCACAATCTCCCCCGGCACCGATTCCTATAGTTGGAATCGCGATGCTTTCTGAAACTTCTTTGGCTAATATAGCCGGAATTTTTTCTAAAACAATCGCAAAGCAACCTGCTTCTTCCAGCAGTTTTGCATCTTTTCTCAGCTTATTTGCCTCCTCTTCTTCTTTAGCTCTTACAGTATAGGTGCCAAATTTGTAGATTGACTGTGGTGTTAATCCTAAATGCCCCATAACAGGAATACCGGCAGAAACTATTTTTTTAATACTTTCCAATACTTCTTCACCACCTTCCAGTTTTATAGAATGTCCGCCAGTTTCTTTCATAATACGGATAGCTGATGCCAGGGCGATATCCGAGTTAGATTGATAAGAACCAAAAGGAAGATCTACAACTACAAGACAACGGTCAATACCCCGGACAACAGAAGAAGCGTGATAGATCATCTGATCTAAAGTAATAGGTAAAGTTGTTTCATGCCCGGCCATTACGTTAGAGGCAGAATCACCAACAAGTATCACGTCTATACCCGCCCCATCAATAATTTTTGCAAAAGAGAAGTCATAGGCTGTCAGCATAGAAATCTTTTCACCAGCCGCTTTCATTTTAAGGAGCGTATTAGTGGTAACTTTTTTTATTTCCTTATTTACTGACATGGGAAAAATTTACAATCAAAAATAGACAAATCAAATTTCAATCTCTTTCAATTTTACTTCCTCATATAAGGTATGGATCAATCCATCCGCCAGTCCGATCTTGGGAACAAAAATTTCTTCTGCAGCAGCCCATCGCATTATATTGATATAGATAAGCAAGGCAGGAACAATTACATCGGCCCGGTCTTCGCGGAGTTTATACAAACTGATTCGTTGCGACATAGACAAGTTGCTGAATTCCTTATAATAATCTCTTAGAAGATCCAGGGTAAGTGGTTTTCCTTCTTTGCGTTTAGAGATAGAAAATACTTTATTGATATTTCCACCAGAACCGATGGCTGTTACGTGATGATGTCCTTTCGTTTTACTGATAATGAATTCTTTCATTTCATCCCAGGTCGCTTCTTCTACCTGATTTTTTAGCAGGCGGATAGTTCCTATATTAAATGATTTTTTAAATATCATTTTGCCATCACTGAAAAAAGTAAGTTCCGTACTTCCGCCACCTACATCTACATATAAATAAGATTCTTCTTTCGTCATATTTTCAGCAATATGATTTTCATAGATAAAAGATGCTTCCTGGTCACCGCTGATGATTTCAATTTCTATGCCGGTCTCTGCTTTTACTTTTTTGATTATATCATTCGCATTGGCAGCATCACGCATGGCAGAGGTAGCACAGGCTTTATAGTGCTTTACTTCATAAACATCCAGTAAAAGTTTATAAGCTTTTATGGTTTTGATGATTTTTTCCACTTTAGTGGGAGAAATTTCACCCTTATCAAACACGTCAAAACCTAAACGAAGCGGCACTCTTACAAGCACAGTTTTTATGAATTCTCCAACACCCTGCGGGCCGGAAATCACATCTGTTATCAATAATCTTGCGGCGTTACTTCCAATATCAATTGCTGCCAGTCTCACGGTTAGGCTTTGTTTTATTAAACAGGTAGTTATAAGTTTCTACCTGTGATCGGATTTTCTTTTTGGTCGTTTTTACATAGTCATTGCTCAATTCATTATCCAGCCATCTTGCTTTCACATTATCCTGCAACTGGATGTCAAGAATATCTTTTAATTCCTCTTTTAATTCTTCATGCCAGATAGGGCAGGTGGCTTCCACCCGGTGTTCTAAATTTCGCGTCATCCAATCGGCCGAAGATATATAAACTTTCTCTTTGCCCCTGTTATGAAATACCCACACTCTTGCATGTTCCAGGTATTCATCTACAATGCTGATAGCCCTTACCGGGTTTTCATATTTTTTATTTTCCGAGAACATACAGAATACACCACGGATGATTAATTTTATCTGAACGCCTGCCCTGGCCGCATCATATAGTTTTTGTATCATCTCTTCATCACTCAGCGAATTCATTTTTAAAGTTATTGCAGCTGGTTTCTTTTTTCTGGCCTGTCTTATTTCTTCATCAATTAGTTTAATCATTTCTTTCTTCACAAACATCGGGCTGGGAATAATTACTTTACAATCTCTTAGAAAATTCATTCCTGATTTTGGTTGTTCCAGATAATTAAACATCTTGTTTATATCTGTCATAATTTTTTGGTTGGAGGTAAGCAGGCAATGATCGGCATAAACTTTTGAAGTTTTCTCATTCAGGTTGCCGGTACTTATAAAACCATACATCAGCGAGTTATTGTCTTTTGTTCTTTTTTTAATAACACAGATTTTTGAATGTACTTTCATATTAGGTATTTCAATTAATACCTTTGCACCTTCTTCTTCCAGCCTGTTTTTCCATTCAATATTTGCTTCTTCTTCAAATCTTGCTCTTAATTCAAGCATAACGGTCACTTCTTTGCCATTTCGAACGGCATTAATAAGTGCGTTGATGATTTTTGATTGCTGGGCCAGCCGGTAGCAGGTAATTTTTATGGTAGTTACATCAGGATCAAATGCTGCTTCCCGGATTAAATCTATCAGGGGCAAAAAAGAATGATAGGGAAAATGAAGCATTACATCTTTCTCTAAAATAACATCAGTTACCCGGCGAACGGTCAATAAAGGATGGTCAAACGGTTTCTTTCTGTTTCTCTTTTCTTTAAACACTTGTTCCGGGAAATCCATGAAGTGCCGGAAGTTGTGAATACGACCACCCGGTATCAGGTTATCTCTTTTAGAAAGATTTAACCGGCGGATCAAATATTCTAATAAGCCTGGATCCATTTCCCGATCGTACACAAACCGAACAGGTTTTCCTTTTCTGCGGTTTTTAACCCCTTTTTCAATTTTCTGTATAATGTTTGTTGAGATGTCTTCATCGATATCAATTTCCGCATCCCTGGTAACTTTAAAAATATGTGACTGGTACTGGTCGTAACCGAAATAGGAAAAAATATCGGGTAGATTATAACGGATTACATCTTCCAATAAAATAATATGATTTTCTTCAGGTTTGGATGGTAGAATGGTAAATCTTCCCAATGATCTGCTGGGTATTTCTATCAGCGCATATTTTTTTTTCAATGCACTTTCTTTTTTCCACATTACAACAGCGAGATAAATAGACTTATCCCTCAACATGGGAAAATCAGGAATATTTTCAATCATTAATGGTATTACATCGGAGCTGACATCTTCTTCAAAATAATTGCGGACAAAAATTTGCTGTTCAGGACTGAGTTCTTTCTCCGTTCGCAGAAATATTTTCTGTTCATTTAATTGAAGTAATACCTGTTCCCATATACGGTTAAATTCTCCCTGTTGATTGAGCACCGTCATTTGTATTTCGTCAATAATTTGCTGGGGATTATTCTCCAGGTGCATATTGGCTTTATTGCCAAACTGTATCATTCTCCGTAAAGTAGCTACCCGAACACGAAAAAACTCATCCATATTGTTGGAAAAAATACCAAGAAACCTGATTCGTTCCCTTAATGGAACTGTGGAGTCTGCTGCTTCCTGCAAAACCCTTGCATTAAAAGAAAGCCAGCTGATATCTCGTGCAATCGTTTTACGTTTATCATTTTGAGCCATAAGGTAAAGTTTCGGGAATAATATTCTTTTTTGTTAATTTATCCATACTCGTTATTACAAATTGAGCCTGGATGAAACAGCAATAGCGTTAATCATTAGTAGGAAAGTAAGATAGTAAGTTTTAGGAGAATTTACTTAGCTTTTTTTTAGATGTTTATTTAATATTTAAATAGCCATCCCGCTATCGGTAGCATTGGCTTTAAAAACTATCACCGCCTGTTGGTATATCCGGATAAAAATCGGGGATACCGGATAATTTTTATGGCTCATTCATCTGGTCTATTATGTCAGTGGAGGAAAATCCATCAAGTACCGGATTGATTACTACCCGGCCACCATTGGCCAAAACTTCGTTGGCGCCAACAATTTGTTCCAGGGTATAATCGCCGCCTTTTACCAATACATCCGGAAGTATAGCTTTGATTAAATCCAGGGGTGTGTCTGTATCAAATAAAACAACTGCATCTACCATTAACAATGATGCCAGAATGATTGATCTGGCGTGCTGGTTATTGATAGGCCGGTTATTACCTTTTAGTTTTTTGACAGAAGAATCCGTATTTATTCCAACAATCAGATAAGTGGCTTCTTGTGCCGCTTGTGATAGTGCGAAAATATGACCCTGGTGAAGAATATCAAATACTCCATTGGTAAAAGCAACCTGCTTATTACTTACTTTCCATTGGGCCAGTTTTTGTAATAACTGGGGCAGTGTTAAAATTTTTGTTGAAATAAGGTCAGCTCTTTTCACGTTGTATTTTTTTATTGTAGTAAGGAATTGCAAGAAAACTAATAAAGCCGCCAATCAGAATTACGGCTGTTTGTGCCAGCCATAGTATCCAGCCAAATGCTAAGGCAATGCCTTCATTGAGCCCATAAACCTGCATTGTTTTTTGCAAAAGATAAGCATAGGCGCCAATACCTCCTGGTGTTGCGATCATACCAACACTACCCGCTGATAAAACAGTAAATGCTTCAGTAATCCCATACTGCTGCGTTTCTTTCAAGGCCATAAATCCAATATAACCGCCTAACAGGTATAACGACCACATACTTATAGTGAAAAAAATAAATAACCATCTTTTTTTCAGGTGCTGTATGGCACTGAGGCCCTGCCAGATACTTTTGCCAATTTTTTTGAATAATAATCCAAGATCGCTGAGATTTTTTTTGTTCTTTATCATCCATATTGCGAGGGCAATAATTATTATTCCACCTAGAATTAACAATAACAGTGAAGAGGAAATAGTTTTAGCAGCACCTCCTTCCATTTTTGATCCGATATCTTTCGGACTAAAAATTGTTTCAACAAGTTGAGAATAAATATCCGGTTGTATGGCAAGGGTAATTCCGAAAATTAATAACAAAGTAATGGCGTCAATCACTCTTTCCAGAATAATAGTACCTATCAGTTTATCTGCCGGCACTTTTTCATAGCGTGCCAATATGGTGCATTTCAACACTTCACCCAAACGGGGTACAGCCTGGTTAGCGAGATAGCCAATAAATACTGCAAATAATGTGTTTGTAGTTGAAGGGTTATATCCTAGTGGTTCAATTAATAATTTCCACCTGACTGCTCTTATCAGGTGACTTAAAAAAAGTATGCCAAATACCGGGATCAACAGCCAATACCTGGCAGTTTTCAAAGAGGCTTTTATCTGTGATATATCCTCTCCTTTCAAATCCTTTACTGATAACCAAACCAGGAAGATACCCAACCCCAAAAAAAAGCTATACTGGAGTATTTTGCGAAAGTGTTTGTTCATACCTTGTCGAAAATAGATTGAACTTTTCAATTGGTCAAATATGTTGTATTGCCAATCGATTAATTTAAGATCATGTTATCAATTAATCTCACTTCATTCAGAAATGCAGCCACCAATGCCACTATTTTCTTTTTACCATATTGACCGGAAAATTCAGTGTCGGATATTTTTGACAGCGTATTTGCGTCAACTATTTCAATATAATCAATTTTAAATCCTTCGGCATTTAGTAAAATGCTGGCTTTCGTTTTAAGTACTGACAAACTTTCTAATTGAAGATTGTCTTTAATCAGTTCCAGGCATTGATAAATAATAGAGGCTTTTTTCCTTTCCTTCTTGTTCAAACGCATATTCCGGCTGCTCATAGCCAGACCGTCAGTTTCCCGAAGAGTAGGGCAGATGGTAACTTTTATTGTATTTTCCAAACCTATTAAATCAATAAGTTTTCTTATAACCATACACTGCTGGTAATCTTTCTGGCCCAGGTATAAATTATCCGGGAGAATAATTTCGAGTAATCGTTGCATAATCATACAAACGCCCTGAAAGTGGCCTGGACGAAATTTTCCTTCCAGGATTTCTTCCAAATATCCAAGTTCATAGTGTTTGGCAGTTAGTAGTCCTTTTAAAGACAAGATATTAGTCCCTGCTTCCGGGTACATTTCAATTACAGCAGGTAAAAACAAAACATCACAACCAACTGCTTCTAACATTGCGATATCTTTTTCCAATGTAACCGGATATTTCTCAAAATCTTTTGGATCATTAAATTGAGTAGGGTTTATAAATATGCTACAAACAGTTAGCTGATTTGATACTTTTGACATTTCTACTAAAGAAATATGCCCCTGATGCAATGCACCCATAGTAGGTATAAAGCCAACAGAATTTCCATTTTTCTGCTGACTATCAATATACTTATGAATATCTGTTGCCTTTTTAAATAAGATCATGTTAATAACCAATTTAATATGAAGTTCCTGTCATTCATCTCAATTCAACGTAAATTAACTACCTTTGCCCGCCTTTACCAAACCTGCCTGCCGGTAGGTTAGCGTAACTAACTAAACAGAACCCGATGCCAGCAAAGAAAAGAATTTTATTTATTGCTAATGAAATGTCTCCTTATCTTGAACTAACGGAGTTTTCAGAAATAGCGAACAAACTGGCTATCAAGGCAAATGATAATAATTTTGAAGTTCGTTGTATTATGCCACGTTTTGGTATAATCAATGAACGCCGTCACCGCCTGCATGAAGTGGTTAGACTTTCAGGTATCAATGTTTCGGTGGATAATGAGGATATGCCTTTACAAATTAAAGTAGCCTCACTTCCCAGCGCACGTTTACAGGTTTATTTTTTAGATAACGAAGACCTTTTTAAGCGGAAATATGTTTTTTATGATGAGCAGGAAAAGTGGTATGATGATAATGGTCTCCGCACTATCTTTTATTGCAAAGGCGCTTTGGAAACCGTGAAAAAATTTGGTTGGCCTCCTGATATTATTCATTGCAGCGGCTGGATGACCGGGCTAATCCCCGCCTACTTAAAAACGGTGTACAAGAAGGAACCTGTTTTTGCACATAGCAAGATTGTATATACAATCGGGCAGAATACGTTTAAGGAAAAATTGGGTACTGATTTCGTAAAGAAAGCCCTGATACATGCTTCATTAAAAGATAAGGATCTTGAAATATATAAGGAAGCAACTAATACTGCCCTTTTTCGCGGTGGTGCACATTTTGCTGATGCCATAACATTTGGTGCTGATAAAATAGAGAAAAAATTAGTTGATGAGTTCTCTAAAGTGCGGGGGAAGAAGACCTTACTCTATAATCCTGAAGGAGATTTAACAGACTATTTACAACTGTATGGCGACCTTGCGGGCAAATAACTTCACCATTACCTACTTCAGGTTGGAGAAAGGAATACTAACCCGGAATTAAATTTATTTTGTGAGGAACAAACAAATTATTTTTTCATTTTTTGCTATTATAACCATTGTAGCAATCGTATTTTCATCTTGTAAAAAAATCAACGAAGCAACGGAGTTGGGCGGTGGATTAATTCCGCCAGTTGATAATATCAACACCTTTGATACAGCCCTGACTGTCCAGGCTTTTCAGAATGTGTTTGGAACAGGCAATGATTCTGTATACCTGGCAAAAAATGACGAATATTTCCTGGGGAAAATAAACAATGATCCTTTTTTTGGCAAGACTGATGCGAGGTTGTTTCTTGAATTCAAGCCTCCTTTTTATAAATACTACTTTTTAAATAAGCCTGATAGTCTTAAAATTGACTCCATTGTGCTTGTGTTAGATTACCAGGGTACTTATGGGGATACCAATACTGCACAAACTATTAATGTATATGAGCTGGATCCAACCAATAAATTCAAAAGTGATTCATCTTATCTTATTCGTGAAAATACCCTGAGCTATTCCAACTTGCTTGGTTCAAGAACTTTTTTCCCCCGATCACTTAAAGATTCTGTAAAAGCATTTGCAGATACCACTTCCAAACAATTGAGAATAAAGCTTAATAATAGTTTTGGCACAAGACTGCTTGCTTATGATTCTTCAGGAACTGGTGCATATGGAAGCGACTCACTTTTTGGAACAAAATTCAGGGGGTTTGCCTTACAATCAATGAATACAGGAAACGCAGTAATGAGTTTTAATCTTGCCGGTGCCAATACTAAACTGGCAATTTATTATAAGTATAATAAAGGGGGGCCTTCGAAATTTGATACCACAGTTGCTAATTTCATTTTTAGTGGTAGCAGTGCCGTTGCTAATTATATTCAAAGAGATTATTCAGGCACACCCTTGTTTACTGCTTTAAATAATGGTCCGAACCCCGACCCGGTATTATTTATACAAAATTCGCCAGGTACATTTGCCAATCTTAAAATCCCTGCCTTGTCTGGTTTAAGTAACAGGGTAATCCACCGGGCCGAGTTAATTGTAGAACAATTGTACGATGGCTCCGATACCGTTTTTCGTACACCTGATTATTTATACCTCGATGCTTCAGATCCAACAATTACCGCTAATTCTCAAAAATTCCGAACAATACCATATGATCTATCATTTACATCAACGGGGTCTTTAAATCTTGGTGCATTTGGATGTGTTCCTTATATGTCAGTTGACGGTTTGGGAAGACAGATTAAAACATGGCGGTTTAATATTTCAAGGTACGTTCAGCATGTGCTCACAGGTACTCAGAAATTGTATGACCTTCGGTTAACTGCACCATTTACATTAACGGAACAATTTGGTATACCACCTGGTACAGATCAAACAACCGGTGTACTGGTCAATTCAACCATTGTAAAAGGAAGAGTGCGTTTGGTTGGTAATACAGGCCCGCTAGACACAAATCCTGCCCGTATAAGATTACGAATGGTTTATTCAAAACTATAAAATAGCCAATAGTTATTAAGATATGTTTAAAAGTCTCCTGTTTCAAACGGGAGACTTTTTTTCATTGTGCCAGCACCCTTATCTTTGCGACCTAAAATTTTAATACATGCCGTATTTATTTACTTCAGAATCTGTAAGTGAAGGACATCCTGATAAAGTAGCTGATCAGATATCCGACGCATTAATTGATAATTTTTTAGCATTTGATGCTCAATCAAAAGTTGCTTGCGAAACATTAGTGACCACCGGACAAGTAGTATTAGCTGGTGAGGTAAAATCAAAAGCTTACTTAGATGTACAGGAAATTGCCCGTGGTGTTATCCGTAAGATCGGCTATACCAAGAGTGAATATATGTTTGAAGCAAGCAGTTGTGGTGTATTATCTGCCATACACGAACAATCAGCTGATATTAACCAGGGCGTTGACAAAAAGAAAAAAGAAGAGCAGGGCGCCGGCGATCAGGGTATGATGTTTGGATATGCTACGAATGAAACGGATCATTACATGCCATTGGCACTGGACCTGGCACATAATTTATTAATTGAATTAGCCGTTATCCGCCGAGAAAAAAATTCTAAAATGCCTTATCTGCGCCCGGATGCAAAAAGCCAGGTTACCCTGGAATATGATGATAATAACCAACCGGTAAGAATTGATGCTATTGTAATATCAACCCAGCATGATGATTTTGACGCCGAAGCAAAAATGCTGGCAAAAATAAAAAGCGATGTTATCAATATTCTTATTCCAAGAATAAAGACAAAATATAAAAAATATGCAAAGCTGTTCAATAACGATATCAAATACCATGTAAACCCAACTGGAAAATTTGTGATCGGCGGACCGCATGGTGATACCGGATTGACAGGTCGTAAGATCATCGTTGATACCTATGGCGGCAAAGGGGCACATGGTGGTGGTGCATTTAGTGGTAAAGACCCTTCAAAAGTTGACCGGAGTGCAGCATATGCCACCAGGCATATTGCAAAAAATTTAGTGGCTGCCGGTGTATGCAGTGAAATATTAGTACAGGTTTCTTATGCTATCGGTGTAGCACAACCTACCAGTATCAATGTAAATACATACAGCACTGCCAATGTAAAATTATCAGATGGTGAGATCAGTAAAATAGTGGAAAGCGTATTTGACATGCGTCCTTATTTTATTGAACAACGCCTGAAATTGCGCAATCCTATTTATAGCGAAACAGCTGCTTATGGACATATGGGCCGTAAGCCTGAGATTGTTGAAAAAACATTTACTTCTCCAGATGGAAAAAAAGTAACCAAGAAAGTAGAATTATTTACCTGGGAGAAATTGGATTATGTGGGTAAGGTGAAGAAGGCATTTGGGATAAAATAGCCTCACCCCAGCCCTCTCCATGAATGGAGAGGGGGAGGAAACCCTGCTGGTTTGGAAAAACTTGCAGGGTTTTTAGATTATAGCCAATAATGGAAAATATTTTTTACTTTTAGGAGGGATAAAAAATAAAAAAATGGAGGCACTGCGAAAAATAGTGGAATTTGATGAGGAGGGAAACCTGAAATTAAGTATGGGAAAAGATTTTAGTAAAAAGAAGGCGGAGCTCATTTTCTTATTACCTGCGTCTACCGATATTATTGAAGATGATGCTTGGTTTCTTGCAATCAAAAATAATCCTGTTTTTGACTTTTTAAAAGACCCTGCGGAAGACATTTATACCTTAGAAGATGGTAAACCGTATGAAAGATGATTTATGACATCGTTCTCACTCCTTTTCCTTTTGATGATTTCAGTGAAATAAAGATAAGACCTGCTGTAGTATTATCTGGAATCATAGGAAAACATGAACATATAGTTAATGCTTATATCTCTTCGCAGATTGAGAGAAACTCCGAGGAATTTGATGTTTTGCTCAGCAAATCAGTTGCTGGCTTTGCTGAAACTGGTTTGCGGCTTGAATCGGTAATTAAATTACACCGGTTAGTGGCTATTCCTCTCCATTTTGTAAAAAAGACACTTGGTAAATTACCTGCCGTAGTTCTTCCTGAAGTTAATCAAAAAATAATTTCGCTTTTTCAATTAAAAAATACCAGTCGGGGGCAATAGTGAAAAATTACAGACAACAACAAAGACCTAAGAAAAATACGCTGATTATAGGCCGCAGCGCTGTTATTACTGCTTTACAAGCAGGACAGCAATTAGACAGGATATACCTTGATGCCAGGGCGCAGGGGCAGGACGTTAATGAAATAAAAGCACTTGCTTCTCAAAATGGAGTGCCGGTAAATTATGTACCTGTAGCAAAACTCGATGGGTTTAATATCTCAGCACATGAAGGCTGTGTGGCAATGATAGCCAAAGTGCAGTACCAGAACCTGCAGGATGTTATTTCATTTGTAATAGAAAGCGGGGAAGTGCCTTTATTTCTTATGCTGGACAGTATTACAGACATAAGAAATATTGGCGGCATAGCCCGTACAGCTTATTGTACAGGTGTGCATGCTATCATCATTCCTGATAAAGGGGTAGGGGCTTTGAACGAAGATGCAATAATGACTTCGGCAGGTGCATTGGAGAAAATTGCTGTATGCCGGGTTAACAGTTTGATGAAAGCCGTAGATGAATTGCATTTGAATGGCATTAAAGTTTTTGCTACCGAAATGAAAGCCAACAAAAATATTTCGGAAGTTGATCTTACATTGCCCTGTGCCATAGTAATGGGTAGCGAGGACAATGGTATTTATCCCGCATTGATGAAGATTTGTGATGAGCAAATAAAAATCCCCATGAAAGGGGATTTTGAAAGTTTAAATGTGTCGGTGGCGACGGGGATTATATTGTATGAGGTGATGCGGCAGAGAATAGTATGATTAACCATAAAACTATCAAATTCTTCGAATACCACCGTGATGCCATTCAGGTGTCAAAAAAACTGCATAAATCCGGAAAGTAATTTTAGGTGTTACGGATTTTCCGTAATTTTCTTTTGAAATGGAAACTACCGAACTGCAACAACAACTCTTCAGCTACTTAAAGGACAACCTGCCTCCACACCTTTCTTTGGTGGATGAACTAGGTGATCTGTTAGGTTTAGGAGCTGATAGTGTTTATCGACGTATAAGAGGAGAGAAGCCGGTAACCCTTAATGAGCTAAAGAAAATTTGTGAACATTTTCATCTATCGCTTGACCAGTTGCTCCAGCTACAAAATGATTCTGTTGTCTTCAGAGCACCCGACCTGGGCAAGGAAAATTTTTCATTTGTTGACGTATTAAAATCCATCCTGCAACAGTTAAAACATTTCAACTCATTTAAGCATAGGCAGATGCTTTATTTGTGTAAGGATATGCCTATCTGGCAATTTTACCTTTACCCTGAATTGGCGGCATTTAAAACTTTTGTTTGGGCAAAATCAATTCATAATGAACCACTTTATGCCGGTAAGTTGTTTTCGCTGGAAGAATTTAAGAATGAGGACTGTTTTAAAACAGGCCGGCAAATTATTCAGGAATACAACCAGATACCAAGTGTAGAACTTTGGAATGAAGAAAGTATAAACAGTACTTTAAACCAGATAAAATTCTATAAAGATTCCGGTGGGTTTATGCATGAAAAAGATGTTGAAGTGATTTTAGATTCATTTGAATTGACCATTAAACATTTAAGAATGCAAGCGGAGAAGGGAGTAAAATTTATGCCGGGCGATGCAGACATAGTACACAAGGCAACCGTACAATTATATGTTAATGAGATTGTGATCGGAAGTAATACAATTCTGGTAGAATTGGACAATACAAAGCTTTCAATTATTCCGTACAATGTTTTTAGTTACATACTAACTAAAGATGCCCGATTTAATGATAGTATGTTTAATGGTTTTAACACATTGAAGAACCGATCTACATTAATTAGTGTTACCGGGGAAAAAGAAAGAAATCGTTTTTTTAGTTTCCAGTTGGAAAAAGTAAATAGTCTGCGCAAGTAGAGTCTGCGTTCAATTGTTATCTTTGCAGCTATTTATGAATAATTCTTCTATCAAACTCATCGAATGCCCCCGTGATGC
>JANMLJ010000169.1:0-9961 GCA_031372465.1 Chitinophagaceae bacterium
AACCTGGACCGCAACGTTAATAAAATTGACGGAGGCAAAACCAGACACTGTTAAGAAAAAAGAAATACCAGTGGTAGGAAAAATTGTTTATCCTTTTGAACCATTTGGATGGAGTGAAGAAGAAAAACCAAAGCAGGAAACGATCCTGATCAAAAATGCTACGGTTTGGACAAATGAAAAAGAAGGTGTATTGGAAAATGCTGATGTATTAATTAAAGATGGCAAAATTTCTGCCGTAGGAAAAAATTTATCAGATGCTACCGCAAGGGTTATTGATGGCACCGGCAAACATGTTACACCCGGCATTATTGATGAGCATTCACATATTGCAGCGGCCTCTATTAACGAAGGTGCACAATCTGTAACTTCAGAAGTACGTATTGCCGACAACCTGAACCCGGATGATGTAAATATATATCGCCAGTTGAGTGGTGGTGTTACTTCTTCGCATATACTTCACGGGTCAGCGAATGTAATTGGAGGACAGACACAATTAATTAAACTGCGTTGGGGGGCAAATGATGAAGAGCTGAAATTTAAAGGATGGCCCGGCCAGATTAAATTTGCCCTGGGTGAAAATGTAAAACGTTCCAATTTTAATGTACCGGGTGGTAACAACCGTTATCCCGATACAAGAATGGGCGTAGAGCAGGTATTGGAAGATGCATTTACCCGTGCAAAAGATTATCAAAAAGAATGGAAAACGTACAATGACGCAAAGGATAAAAAAGGGCTTGCAACTCCAAGAAGAGATCTCGAATTAGATGCATTGGTAGAGATTTTAGAAAAGAAAAGATTTATTACCTGTCACTCGTATGTTCAAAGCGAAATAAATATGGCCATGGAAGTGGCTAATAGAATGGGATATACGGTGAACACTTTTACGCATATATTGGAGGGTTATAAAGTAGCTGATAAAATGCTGAAGCATGGTTCTTATGTATCCACTTTCTCTGACTGGTGGGCTTATAAAATGGAAGTAGAAGATGCCATTCCTTACAATGCGGCTATCATGCAAAAAGTGGGTCTGACGGTTGCTATCAACAGTGATGATGCGGAGATGGCAAGAAGATTAAACCAGGAAGCCGGAAAAATTGTAAAATATGGCGGAGTAACCGAAGAAGAAGCATTAAAAATGGTTACACTTAATCCTGCTATAATGCTTCATGTAGATAATAAGGTGGGTAGTCTGAAAGCAGGTAAAGATGGTGATATTGTTTTATGGAGCGACAACCCGCTAAGTATCTATGCAAAATCTTTATATACCATTGTTGATGGAACTGTATATTTTGATAGAAAGAAAGACGAACAGTTGCAAAAAGACGTAGATGCAGAAAGGCTGCGGTTGGTAAGAAAAATGAATGGCGAAAAAAGAAGCGGATTCCCAACTATTCCGGCTCAGCCATCTTACCAGATTATGCACACCTGTAGCGATCATGGGCATAGTCATGGTTTATTGGTAATTGATACAGATAATATTGATAATAATTAAATACAGCATATATGAAAAAAATATTTTTAGTAATGATTTCGGTTGCGGTTTCACTTGGCGCAATATCTCAGGCAAATGTGCTTCCTTCTCCAACACAAAAAGGTGCAATTGCTATAAAGAATGCAACGGTACATACCGGCGAAGGAACAATAATTGAAAACGCCACTATTGTAATTGAAAATGGAAAAATTACTGCAGTGGGTAAAGATGTAATGATACCAGCAGGCGCAGAAGTAACCGATGCTGGTGGCAAACAGGTATATCCGGGCCTGGTACTTCCAATTAGCAGTCTTGGTCTGAATGAAATCAGTTCTGTAAAAGCATCCAGCGATGCAAGGGAAATTGGTGATATGAATCCTAATATCCGGGCTATTGTAGCTTATAATACAGACTCAAAAGTCATCAACACACTTCGGTCCAATGGTATACTTGCCGCTAATATTGTACCACAGGGAAATTTTCTGGCCGGCTCTTCCTCATTGGTGCAATTGGATGCATGGAACTGGCAGGATGCAGCTATCCAGACTGATGGGGGGATGAATCTTTACATGCCATCTTTAATGCCAAGACCAAGTTTTGGTCGTGGTGGCGGCGGCGGATTTGGTGGCCCTAATGCGGGCAGAGAAACTGATCCGGTAAAGGAAGGCTTGGATAAAATAGATCAACTAAAGACTTTTTTCAGAGAAGCAAAAGCCTACCTCGCTTCAACGGATAGAAAAGAAACCAACCTGAAGTTTGAAGCAGTAAAAAACCTTTTCACCAAAAAACAAAAATTTTATGTGCATGCCAATACTGTAAAACAAATGTTGGTGGCGCTGGATTTTGTAAAAGAATTTGAATTTGATGTGGTATTAGTTGGCGCCAGTGAAGGTTGGCAGATTGCTGATTTATTAAAGCAACACAATGTATCCGTGATATTAAATCAGCTGCATAGTCTTCCAACCGGTGAAGATGATGATATTGATCAGCCCTATAAAACAGCGGCTGCTTTGCAAAAAGCTGGTGTATTATTTGCACTCGGCGATGATGATTCACAGAACCGAGGACGAAATCTTGCGTTTAATGCGGGTACTGCTGCTGCTTATGGTCTTACAAAAGAGCAGGCACTGGCCGCCATTACATTGAATGCAGCAAAAATTATGGGAGCAGGTGACAAAATTGGAAGTATTGCAGTAGGAAAAGATGCCAATATCATTATCAGTTCAGGTGATATAATGGATATGCGTACCAATAATGTAACTCATGCATTTATTAATGGACGAAAGATTAATTTAGATGATAAACAAAAACAACTCAACGAGCGTTACGAAGAGAAGTATAATATAAAAACGAAAAAAGGATTCTGAGTTTAGCAGCTATAAAATTTTGAAAATTAAAAAAGCTGTTCCTTTGCCGGGGCAGCTTTTTTATTAATGCTCATGGCTATCATCCACTTCAATGTCTTTACCGCAATGAGGACATTTTGTATGAGTAGTAGAAGGTCTCGTTTTTCTAAACTCTTCCAGGAAGCCGGCAGTAATAATTCCTGCAGGAAGGGCAAAAAAAGCAACACCGGTAAGCATTATCATGCTTGCCAGCGCTTTGCCAATTTTTGTAATTGGATACATGTCACCATACCCTGTAGTAGTAAGTGTAACCACCGACCACCAGATGGTGGCAGGAATGCTGGAAAATTTACTGAACTTTTCACCAGGACCTGGTGTAAGATGCTCTGCAAAATACATAATACAGGAGGCGATTATAATCAGGAACATAGCCAGAATAAAACTTAAAGCCAACTCATTTTTTCTTTTCCTGAATATATCCATCATCATGTGTGCAGACTTAAGATAAGCTGTAAGCCGGAAAAGACGCAGGAATCGCAGCAGTCGTAACATCCGTAAAATCCGCAGATCCAAACCAATAATAGCATGCATATAAGAAGGGAGAATTGCAATTAAGTCAATAAGCGCACTTACAGAAAACATATATTTCAATCTGCCCCAAAATCTATGTTTGTATTTTTCTTCATGGTTGCTGCTCCATACCCGGAGTACATATTCAATAGTAAAAATGATGACAGATACCCAATCGAAATAAGTAAAGAAACGCCCGGCAGCATGATTCTTTTCAATAGTTGGAATCGTTTCCAGCATCACAGCAATAACATTTAATATTATCAGGGAAATGATTATTACATTAATCACTTTATCCCAGTGTTTATCACCCACTATATCCGGATGCAGCAATCCGTGAACTTTCTTTTTGGAAGCGTGATACATACTGCGTGTAGGTTTTGGTTATCTGCCTTTAACTGTCAGGCCTTAAAGTTAGAAAATAAAAAACCCTCCTGATTTAATAAGGAGGGTTTTTTATAAAGAAAAGTAATAAATTTTATTTTGTTGCCGGCATCAGGTCTTTAGTAAGTGCCAATGCCCAATCAGTCCATTTTTGGGCTTCATCAGGGGTTGTGGCCAATTTCATGCCTATGCTTTGTGCTTTAGCTGACCATTCTTGCATGCTTTTGCTAAGTTCCATCAGTTTTGATGGATCCTTCATTCCTTTCTTGTATTCAGCCATAAAAGCACCGTAATCATTAGCGAATTTTTGTACTTCAGGATCTGAAAAAGTTGGAACACCTGCTGTAGCAGTTGTTGCGTCTGTGGTAGTAGTGGTGGTGGTGGTAGTTGTTTCTTCAGGCTTTTTCTCTTCTTTCTTTTTGTCTTTGCAAGATGTCATTACACCTACAAGAGCCAATACGGCAAATAATTTTTTCATGGTTTTAATTTTAGGTTTTTAAAATAGTGGAGTGCAAAACTATAATTTATTTTAAGCAAAATGCATAATTTGGGTATAGGATCAATTTAAAGACGAAAAAGGGCCAAAAAAAAGCGGCATTTACTAAGTAAATACCGCTTGGTTAATTGAATAATATGTTTATGAAGCGCTTCTTTACCTGGCATTACTTTTCTTCGCTTCAACCGGGATAACAAAGCTCATAAAGGTCAACTTTTCCTCTTTCCTTAATGAGCTTTTGTTAATGTGAAAGGGTAATCTAAGCATTAATGGCTCTCAAACTGTTCTTTTGCAATTCCTGACTGTCTGATGATTGACTGTAAAGTGCCAATTTTGATTTCTGTATGATTTGGTACGGGTACGGTGACCGTGCTGTTGTTAGACAGCTTTTGCATAATAATATGACTCCCTTTCTGGCGAACCGGTTCAAATCCGTTTGCAGAAAGTATCCTGCACACTTCTTTGCCTGAAAGGATTTTAAGCTTGCCCAACTGTTATTTGCATATTTGTGATGAAAATATCAGCTTTGAGCCTGTATTTAATTTCATCGTTTGAAGCATGTTCAAAAAATAATTCAATGGCTTCATGTAGGTTCAATTTGGCTTCTTCCACGGTATTGCCCTGGCTGGCAATGTCTAATTCAGGGCATAAGGCTACATACCCGTTATCTTCCTTTTCTATAATTGCAGTAAAATTTTTAATGCTTTTCATTGCCAATTTTTAAAGCAGTGACTATTAAGATAAAACCAGATATAAAGATAATTAAATTTTCACTTTTTTTAGCCGATGGACTACGCTTCTTTTACATGACATTGCTTCACAGTTAATGATAATTAGCTCTCCCTTCCATGACACTGTTTGTACTTTTTTCCTGACCCACAAGGACAAGGATCATTCCTTCCCACTTTTGGTCCAACTTTAATGGGTTCTTGTTTTACGGCCACTTCTTGTTCGCCCCCCGGATCGAATTTATCTCTTTCATTTGCTCCGTATTCCTGGCCTGCTGCATCCACTTCATCTTTATTGGCCCGCATTTTACTCATATCGGTTTTTTGCTGGCGGCCTTCTTTTAATGGTGCATTTTCCTGCTGTATGGGGATAGTAGAATGTGAAAGGAAGGATACAATATCCTTGTTCACCTCATTATTCATATTGCTGAACTGGTTATACGCTTCCATCTTATATATGATCAATGGATCTTTTTGTTCCAGGTAAGCCGTCTGTACACTTTGTTTCAGATCATCCATCGCTCTCAGGTGTTCTTTCCAGGCATCATCTATCACCGCAAGTGTTATTGTTTTTTCCAATGCATTCGTTAGTTCTGTTCCACCTGTGCTGAGTGTTTTATCAAGATTCGTAAGCACGTTAAGTGTTTTACGGCCATCGCTGAATGGCACTACTACATTTTCTATATGGCCACCCTGCGTAAGCCGGATATTTTTAAAAACAGGGATTGCCTGTTTTTGTACATCTGTTTTGTGTGCACTATATTTTTCAGTAGCTTCTGCATAAAGCCGGTCAATCAATCCATTTATATCACCCTTCTTAAATTCTTCGTCTTCAATTTTTGTATCCAGGCCAAAGTTGACGATACAGGCCATTTTAAATCCGTCCAGATCTTCCTGTTCCCGGAATGAATCAATCAGGCTTCCTGCTACCGCGGAGAAAGAAGTATCTATATCCAATGCAAGGCGTTCTCCAAACAAGGCATGATTTCGTTTTTCATACACCGCATTCCGTTGTTTGTTCATCACATCATCATACTCCAGTAAGCGTTTACGGATACCAAAATTGTTTTCTTCCACTTTCTTCTGAGCCCGCTGAATGCTATTACTGATCATGCTGTGTTGAATCACATCGCCTTCTTTATAACCCATTCTGTCCATCAGCGAAGCAATTTTTTCACTGCCAAACATTCTCATCAGGTCATCTTCTAACGAAACATAGAACTGGGAAGAGCCCGGATCACCCTGCCGGCCGGCACGACCACGCAACTGCCTGTCCACACGTCGGCTTTCATGTCTTTCCGTACCAATAATAGCAAGACCACCCGCGTCTTTTACACCAGGCCCGAGTTTGATATCCGTACCACGACCCGCCATATTGGTAGCAATTGTAACTGCCCCTGCTAATCCTGCTTCGGCCACTACCTGTGCTTCTTTAGCATGTTGTTTTGCATTCAATACATTATGCGGAATCTTTTTTTGTTGCAACATACGACCGAGCAACTCACTTACTTCCACAGAAGTGGTACCAACAAGACAAGGGCGACCTGCATTTCTCAATAGTTCTATTTCATCAATAACCGCTTTATATTTTTCTCTTTTTGTTTTGTATACAAGGTCCTGTTTATCCTTACGGATCATATCAATATTGGTAGGAACAGTAACCACGTCTAATTTATAAATACTCCAAAGCTCTGCCGCTTCTGTTTCCGCCGTACCAGTCATACCTGCCAGCTTGTGATACATACGGAAATAATTCTGTAAGGTTACCGTAGCATATGTTTGCGTAGCCGCTTCTATTTTTACATTTTCTTTTGCTTCTAATGCCTGGTGCAAACCATCGGAATAACGGCGGCCTTCCATGATACGACCGGTTTGTTCATCCACAATCTTAATCGCCCCATCAATGATTACATATTCCACATCTTTGTCAAACATGGTGTAAGCTTTCAATAATTGTTGTACCGTGTGAATGCGGTCAGCTTTTTGCGCATACTCATTAAGGATAGCCTCTTTCTGCGGTAATTTTTCATCTGCTGTCGCCGTACTTTTTTCTACTTCTGCAAGTTTGACACCGATATCAGGCAGCACAAAAAACTCCGGGTCTTCACCAGAACGGGTAATAACATTCAATCCTTTATCGGTAAGGTCAACAGAATTATTTTTTTCATCAATCTGAAAGAGGATCTCTTCATCTACAATATGCATATGCCGTTGCTGATCCTGCAGGTAATAATTTTCTGCTTTCTGCATTTTTACCCTGATACCCGGCTCACTTAAGTATTTAATAACCGGACCATACTTTGGCAAACCACGGTGTGCCCGGAATAAATATAATCCACCACCTTTTGGATCATCATCACCTTCAGCAATACGTTTTTTTGCTTCGTTCAGACAAGTACGGACAATGCGTTCCTGTTCCTGCACCAACTGTAGAATCCTTGGCTTCAGCACATGGAATTGCTGATCGTCACCTTTTGGTACCGGACCGGATATAATTAATGGAGTTCTGGCATCGTCAATTAATACGGAGTCTACTTCATCCACCATGGCAAAGTGATGTTTCCGTTGCACCATTTCATCGGGAGTGTGTACCATATTATCCCGCAGATAGTCGAATCCAAATTCATTATTGGTACCATAAGTAATATCGGCGAGATAGGCTTTTCTTCTTTCTTCGGTATTTGGCTGGTGTTTATCAATACAATCTACGGTGATACCCAACCATTCAAAAATAGTTCCGTTCCATTCCTGGTCACGACGGGCCAGGTAATCATTTACTGTAACTATATGAACACCTTCACCTGGTAATGCATTTAAATAGGCTGGCAGGGTTGATACTAGGGTTTTACCTTCACCAGTAGCCATTTCCGAAATTTTACCAGAGTGCAATACAGCACCACCAATCAATTGCACATCATAATGAACCATGTTCCAAACCACCTGTCCGCCACCGGCTGTCCAGGCGTTTTTGAAAATGCATTGGTCATTATCGATAGTGATGTAATCTTTTTTTACACTTAGGTCCCTGTCGAGCTGGGTAGCTGTTGAAACAATTTCTGTATTTTCTTTAAAACGACGGGCCGTCTCTTTTACCACGGCAAAAGCTTCGGGTAATATATCGAGCAATACTTCTTCAATCTTTTTATCCCTTTCTTTTTTTAGTTTATCAACTTCCTGGTAAATACTATCCTTACCCATCAGGTCATTAAAAGGAAGTTCTTCAGCTGCTGTATTTTTTGCAATAATCTCTGCGTCTATTTCAGTAAGGTATTCTTTAATACGCTGGCGGAATTCCAGGGTCTTGTTACGAAGTTCATCATTACTGATAGACTGGTAAGTTGCAAAAAACTGGTTGATCTTTCCAACGAAAGGTTCAATCTTTTTTACGTCTTTTTCTGATTTGCTGCCGCCAAAAATTTTTGAAATAAAACCAAGCATGGTATAGTAGATTAGGTAATTGGTTAATTAGTTAATTGGTTAATTCGTTAATTGGGGGTCATAAAGATCAAAAGTATCGAATGGGTCAAAGGCTTCATAGGAAAAGGTTTTTCTTATTTGATTAGTATGACTTATATGACTGTTCTTTTTGTCAAAAAGGGTGCTACCTATTTTTGTAAGCCAATTTGACAGCACTTGCCCCTTTTTTCCGGACTTTTCCACGGTTTATCGGGAACGGCCTGTCCACGGTACACGGTACTTTGGAAGGCGGTCAAAGATAAGCCATATTTGCAGTTTAATTGCATGGCTTTCAGGCATGAAAAGAAATGACAACAGAATGATGGATGGATAGCATCTACTATATTTTTATGATTGGTTAATGTATCTTTCCAAATTTGCTGGTAAAAACGATTACAACTATTTATGAACAGGCTTTTTTCTTTCTTTTTTATTATTCTATGGCTATCTTTTTGGGGTTGCAACAATAAAAAGGATAAGCAGTATGCCATGAATCCTGATGAGCTCTGGTTTGATTACCAGGTAACAGGAAAAGAGGGTAATGATAACCTTACAATTATGCTTCAGTATAAGTATGGTGGAGAAGATGGTACTGCAGTAGCCGCCGGAAAGGTGTTATTGGATGGTGAGATATTTCCAGCCGATAGTGCTGCAATGACAGGTATTTTTTATGAATTACATAAACCAATCGCATCATTTTCAGGAAATCATACTTTACTTTTTACCGGTATAAATAAAAAGCAATACAAGGATTCATTCAATTTTCAACCACTTCTTTTAGTAAAACCTCTTACAGATACTTTGCAAAGAAATGATTTAGTTTTTAACCTGGTAGGGCTTGACAAAGAGGATTATATCAGCGTGTTACTGACAGACACTTCATTTATCAATAATGGTATTAACAGAGTGGATAAACCAATTAATGGCAATCTTTTTATCAGCAAAAATGATCTCGAAAGCCTGGCCAATGGCCCGGTTCAACTGGAGCTGGTAAGAGAACAGGAAAGAATGCTGAAAAAGGGTACAAAAGAAATAGGCAGGTTGTTAATTACTTTTAGCCTGAAAAGAGAGTTTTTTTTGAAGGATTAGCCTTACCGGAAAGAATTGCAGGCGTAAAAAAATAGAACTTTTAAGGAGGTATTTTATTTTTTGTATGCTATGGAATTTTAGGGCTTTGCCCGTACTTTTGCAGCCGGAAAAAAGTTCTACCGTTTACGGGTTCATTAGTTCAATCAGCATTCTTACAGGAGTATTTCAAACCAATAAACTAATAAACTACTAAACCAATAAACTAATTAACCAATAAACAATTCTGATGGCAGGGCAATTAAAAGAGGTTCGTAACCGTATCAAATCAGTGCAAAGCACTCAGCAGATCACGAAAGCCATGAAAATGGTTAGTGCTGCAAAACTTCGCCGTGCACAGGATGCAATTATTCAAATGCGCCCGTATGCACAAAAATTGCAGGATTTGCTTAGCAATATTGTAAGTAATAGTGAAGGTGGTGGT